>JAMXLQ010000211.1 GCA_024280975.1 Methanosarcina sp. | reverse complement strand
GAGCTTCCAGGCGAGTGAGAAGCGTACCTGCACTGGTACTTTCGGTAAAAGAATAACTGATTACAGGGATTTTGGAGTGCTCATGTATGTATCTTCTAACCTCATTCCGGACAATAGCTCCTTCGGCACAGCGGAAACAGGTGGTAATAAAAACTCCATCCACATTACTTGTACCTTCGACAACAGCCTTTGCCCTGGCCATCATAAGCCTCAAATCTCCGCTCGCGACCTCAAGCCCGAAGTCCCTGCCTATAGTATCTAAGGATGCAACATCAATTTCGGGATAAACAAATTTTGCGTTCACTTTAGCCGCGGCTTCTTCAAACTCGGGCTGAACCCCGGCATACTCAGAGCCGCAGGATACCAGCGCGATCTTGACAAGTCCAGAATCTTCACCACTCATTCCTTGTCCTCCTTTTCCGCTGATTCTTTTTCTTTTGCTTTTTCATCTTCCTCAGGTTTTTCCTTAGGCAATGACTCCAGAAATTCTACGATTTTGTTTACGAAATCGCGGGCTTCCTCGTCAGATTCAGGGTACTTTACCTCGAGTACAGGGACACCTTTTGAGCGGACTAAATACTTAGTCAGCTCATTTGTACGGTTACATCCCACACAGCCAAAATCCGTAGGTGGATTTTCAACTATAATTGCAGCTTCTGTCTGTTCTATAAGGGGACCTATCAGTGCCATCCTTCCCCTTACTCCAGCCGGTACTTCAATTGCAGCATATTTAAGACCTATTTTAGGGTCTTCAGGAGTAATATTTATAGGAGGAGAATCCAGGCTGAGACTTGTGACTTTTTCTCGGATTTGGCTCATCATAGTAAGAGGTTTGTGCCCGAAACGTTCGACCAGATCAGCCAGAATAAGACTATTTATAGGATAAATGAAAATCTTTGCCAAAAAACTCACCTCGCAAGCTCCTGTTCAATAACTTTTTCCAGGGCTGAAGTTTTAAGCCTGCATTTAGTTTTGTGTTTCTCTGTTACACATTCCTTTGCTTCAAGTTCGTCAAGTGCGGCCCCTATGGCAGGAAGCATCTCCACTTCTTCCCTCAGAAAATGGAACCCAGGCCGCGGACCTCCTCCCCTGCTTGCGCGACAGCGTCTCTCATCTCCTGGAGGGAATCCCCTATCTTTTACAAAAATATGATTTTTATCCAGCTGTCGAATTTTTTCGACAACTGTCTTGACATCGTCTTTAGCTCCTGATACGATAAGTCCAAAGCATGTCTCTTTTACCGTAACTGGAAACTCTGACTCATAGATCTTCATAGCTGCGTCTGAAGGCAGCACTTTATCCGAACTGATTACAATGTACTTTGTAATCTCTTCTTTTTTCGTTTCCGTCATCTTTCGTCTCTCCTTAGCTTGGGAGACTTCACCTTCGATAAATCAATATGTGCGAATCCGTCCAAGTATTTGAATCCATTAAAGCGCCGTGTATAACAAGGCAACTTTCATATATAACGAATTGACTTATTTGTCAGCCATTTTTTGACTTGATACTTGCAATAATTTTTCATTTGGATTCTGTATTAGCCGGTATTTATTACGACTACTTACTTAGTAATGCGCTTACGTATATTACTTCTTTTATATATTATACATATTATGTACGCTTTAGTAGTTATCCCATTGTCTTACTATTTATACTTTTAAGTTTACTTGCGTACAGCTTCAGTTACGTATATAGCATCTCCTTCTTTGATACCGAGGAGTTTTTCAGGATTTATTATCCGACCGATAATATTAGTTGAGGAAAATCTTTCTCCGGTGGGACCGAAAAGCTCATCGTCCCCAAGTCTCACACCTATAGTCCCCATTCTCTTTGCCGCCTGATTTGTGATCCCTATTTCTCCGCCGAGTACCTTATCCGCGGGTGTATTTTCGGGAAGGATTTCCTTGTATTTCACGACTTCCTTTTCTGTTTTAAAAAGGTAAGTGTCGTCATATATCATATAAACAGGCAATTTCCCAACGGATTTTGTCTTAAGTTCAAGGGCGTGGCGGAAGAAGTCCACAGATTTAGGTGCTTTTTCAGGGTAAAGTTCGATTTCTATCAGTTTTGCTCTGGATACCGCATATGCAGTCACCTTTGCTTCTCCAAGAATCTCAAGGGTTGTTGGCGGATCCTGCCTGACAATTATTGCATCCTCACCGGTGTATCCGTCTCTTACCAGTTCAACCCCTATGGAAGAAAGTACGGGCTCTACCTCCTCAAAGCTATGTCCCAGAAGAACTATCTGGGGAGGAAGGCTTTCAATCGAGAGTTTCTGTCCTTCTTCTGCTAACTTGATAAGTTCGATACCTTTTGTTACCTGCCCTACAATCGAATGCACGAGGCTTGAAGGTCGATCCTCTCTGGAAATATACGTTCTGCCCAATCCATATCCGACTGTTCGGACAGAAATCGCACCTTCTCGTCTTGGCTCGAAATTTTCGTAAGGAACCGGTTCTCCTTTCAAGTCATCATCCGAAATGAAGGAACTAGTAGTAACATCTACATTGAGAGTTCCCTCACGGGTAAGGGCATAGAAATTTTCCGCCCCCCTGGGAGCATTCCTGGAGAGCTCTACTTCGAAATAAGTAAATATGTTATTTCCGTCTTCAAGCGGAATAGAGAAATCAGTTGTGCAGGTCTTTTCTGAGATTTGTTCCCATTCTATAATTGGCTCGATACCAAGAATTGTATCTTCTCTGGAAAGCCTGGATAAAATATTTTTTCCGGCCACAACTTCTGCAAAAATTCCATCTTCAGGAGTCCCATATTCTGCAGTATGTCTCTTAAGCGAAAAAATAAGATGAGTATTGTGAGGATCGAAACCTCCTGCTCCAAACACCACCTCAAACGCTTCAAAGCTTCTTGCCTCACGCGAAGGTTTAATTTCGGCTTCAAAGGGTCCAAAAGCTAGGGCTTCAGGGCTTGCCCAATGGACAGACTTCCCTTCGTAATCTTTAAAGTGTTCAGCCCATAATTTTCCTGAAGGTGATTCAGGATTTTTAATTTCTATCCTGAAATCTCCTTTAGGAGTATTGATAGCGTATTCGGTGATTGTTTCTATCTTTTCCTCGGCGGTCTCTTTTAGAATTCCGATCGCTGTACCGGCCATATAGGGGGCTCTGGAAACTTTAAGGGCGTCTCCAAGTGTAGAGCCTGCGGGGAAGGTATATTTTTGCCCATTCACCTCTACGCTGATCTCATTACTCGTAATCGGCACCTCATTTTAGTATTCTTCCATACTAAGAGGTGACAGCATATTTATATTTCTTCTGCAGCTTGGATCCTTTCATCTTCGGTGAGTTGAGATAATATATTCTTCGGCTCACCTATGTCTACAATCTTCCCGTTACGCATAAGTGCGACACGGTCACAGATTTCGTTTACGAAATCGATATCATGAGAAACTACAACAAATGTTTCTCCTATATCCTCCCTGGCTTTAAGGATGGAATTCGTCACCGAGACTTTAGTAATCGGATCCATAGTTCCTGTCGGTTCATCCATAATGACGATTCTCGGTTCCTTGATCAGAACCTGTGCAAGTGCAATTCTATGCCGCTCCCCTTCACTCAGTTCGTCAGTCATTTTAGGTAAAATAGCTTTTGCCTTATTTTCCTCAAAGCCTGCAGCCTTGAGAGTAATTACGGCTTTTCTGACCCCGAGTTCAAAAGGCAGATCAAGGCTAATTGACTCAGTAAGGTTATCTATTACGGAGCTGTGAGTGTAAAGGCCGTATTCCTGATGCAGGAATCCCATATATTTGGTTGCCCTTCCTTTGTTTTCCACTCCTAGCTTTGTCATGTCAACCCATTCGTCTCCCACGCGAACCTCAACCTCTCCAGATGTAGGCGGTAATATTCCCATAAGAATTTTTGAGGTTGTAGTCTTGCCCGCTCCGCTCACTCCAACTAGCCCAAAAATTTCTCCTTCATTTACATCAAAAGAGATGCCGTCTACAGCTCTTACCACGCCTCGATCAACTGAAATATAACGTTTTGAGAGGTTTCTTACCCTGATTATAGGTTCACCGACCATGACATTCTTTTCCTGCCTCATCAAGGATACGCTTTGCATAAAAGTTGCAGAAACCTCAAGTGGATCTCCTTCCTGAACTACCTCTCCGTTTTCAAGCAGGATGGCTTTGTTTGCCATCTGTTCAATAACCTCAGGCCAGTGCGAAGTCAGGATCATGCTCATGTTATAGTTCTTGACTGCCCTAGTCATAGCATCATGAACAAGTTTTGCAGTCATGGGATCGAGGGTACCTGTGGGTTCATCAGCTAACAAGAGCAAAGGATTTCTCACAAGCTGCCTTGCAAGTACAACCCTCTGTTTTTCCCCGCCCGAAAGTTCTCGTGCAACATGCATCATGCGGTGACTAAGGTTTACTTCTTCCAGCAGTTCGACCGCCTTTCGCATGGAGTCTTTTCCTGTGTATCCGATTTCATTCAAAGAATTTATAACGTTTACAAGAACCCTTTCATCCCCATAAAGGGCAAAGGTGCGCTGGAGCATAATAGCAATTCTTTTGGTGATATCTTTCCTTACAGGGTCATAAAGGGAAAGTTTCACAAAATCCGCTTCGAAAGCTTCCAGGGTATCTCCACAGACCGGGCACTTCTGGCCTGTCCTACTGGGGCGCTCTATGTATCCGCATTTCGGGCAGCGGGTGAGGTGATAAATTACTTCACCTGAAATATTCTCAAAAGACTCTGTGCCGCGCAGTACGTGCATCAGGATTGTTTTCCCGGACCCGCTTTTTCCGAGAATCCCAACAATTTCACCTTCGTTAATGCTTAAATTTACATTTTTCAGGGCCTTATGACCGTCGAAATTTACGGTCAGGTTTTTAACTTCAATAAATACTGGCATGGATTTTCCTCCGCAATTATGAGCTGCAAAACTTTCTGGTGGCTCTTGCCTACCTGGGCATATCACTCAAGAGTGAAAAGCAATTACTACAATGAACAAGACATTAATACAAACAAAGAATTTCACACATCTGGGCAACAACTACATAAGATTAAAGATTACATAAACATAACGCATTATTTTTTCACTGTTAACATTTAAAGTCAAGTCAACCTAGTGAATTTGCTTAATCAGTATTTTTGATCTCGTGCTGTTATACTGACTCTTGTGATATATCGATTAGTCTTATTATATTGACCCATCGATTATATTGACTCATTTATATAATAATTTCCTTTGCATATTGATTACAGCGCTTTTACCACGTCCACAACTTTTATTATATTGTCAATTATCACGTCTGCCGCTTTTCTGAGTTCTTCGGGTCTTTTGTCGCCCTGCTGAGTTGTCATTATTCCTATGTCTGCTGCCCTGAACGCCAGTATGTCATTGATTCCATCCCCTACCATAATTACTTTTTCATATTTTCTTTTTAGTTCAAGTACTATTTCTTCTTTCATCAGGGTGTTTGAGAAGGCAAAGACTCTTTCCTGGGGAATATTTATGAACTTAGCCAGTTGTATGAGAGCGAATAAGCTATCTCCAGATGCGATATACGTATCAACCTTCATGGAATGAAGAGTTTGGACTGTTTGTAGCGTGGTACTGAATACATGCCCGCCTGTGCTCAGTATATACGGCACGCTTCTGGCCTGAGAGTCAACTATCAGGCCTGCTGCTAGGTAAAAAACATTCGGACAGCGGGCTGTAACCGCTTCCATCACATCATGTACGTCGCCCATTCTAGAAGATGTTCCTCTTATAATCTCATATGCAATTTCCTGGGTAAATTTTCCTTTTGAACAGCTTATTCCTATTGAAACTCCGGATTCTCTTATAAAATCAAACAAAGGCATATCTCTTCTTGAGCGCAGGATTGTATCACTTTCAGCATTCAAAACTACAAGCCCGCATCCATTTTTTTGCGCGACAATAGCAGTGCTCTCTATGTTTTCAAGGATATTTCCGGTACTGGCTTCCTTGGCAACTCTGTACATATGTAGAAGGGTTCCCGCGCTGTCAAAGACCACTGCAATTCTTTTGGACATATCAAGTGATTAAGCTATAAAATAAAAAAATCTTTGTGAAAATCCAAAAATACAATAGAAATTTCATAAAAATAAAATGTGTGAAGAAGACATAACTTCACATAATTGAGGCTCCTGAGATCAGAATGCCCATAAAGAATCCCAGAATTACTCCGGAATTCAAAAAGGGAAGCCCTGCCTGCGGTTTTCCTTTCATTACCAGAATGGAAAGCACCGCATGCCCTGCAAGGGTACCTAAGATGGCTCCGAGGACTGGATAAGAGATTCCGTTACTTTTTATAAAGGCATTCGCTGAGACTACCAGTAGGGTAGGCATAACCGCATCTCCAAGGCCCATGAAAAAAGCTTCACGCTGTTCTCCCGGTTTGAAGTTTTCCTGCAAGAAGGAATAGTTTAAATGTTTTGGAATCACGAACAGGATTGGAAGCTTTAGATCCATTATTCCTTCGGCCATAGTTACCATATGTCTTGTTTTGTATACCGAAATAGCATCGTATATTGCAAGAAGCAACAGGAGTATTATTACAGGGACAACTGAAAGGGAAATTCCTATCAGGGCACTGACCCCAGCTGCAATACAAACTCCCACAATGTCAACTATGTACCATTCAGGATATTTATAAAGCAACACCGTTATCCCCATAGATAGCACAATTGAAGCAATGGCTTCAAATCCTGAAAGGGATGGAATGAGAGTAAACAGAGCGAAGAACACATAATATAGAGTGCTTATTATGGCGAGGTAAATAAAGAGGCTGATTGCCCATTTCATGTTCTTCCTTAGTGCCAAGAGGACAAACAGGGTAAAAACCAGGATCATTAAAATATAATATATAGAATTGGACACCTGGGTTGGGTCTTCAAAAGTCTGCATATGATTAACTTCCATGGGCCTGGACAAAAAAAGTGCAAGAATCTGCACTATCAGTATAAGTCCTCCCATAGAAATAATAGGAAAATAGTCTTTAATTGATTGTTCGCTGGAACTCAAGTGCTAAACTCCTTAATTCTTAAAAGTATGCCTTTCCTATTCCTTATATATTTACTACATTTTTATCTTCGATTTCTCTAAAGCGTCTAATCCTCTGGACTGTTTATATAATAACTTTACCTAGAGAACATTTTCTCTTTTCTTGTTTATTTCAAAGTAGAGAATTTTCCCGCAAGACGATTCTAGTGCCCCCCCCAAAGACACTGGCTTTTTGCAGAAGAGAAAATAAAAATTAGCGGGATTGGATCATACGTAAATTGTTTGCAAAAAAAATTATATAATACATCTGTTTAAAAAATAAGCAAAAATAGAAAATAATAAAAATAGAAAAGCAGTAAATACTTTAACCGAAGTATCTCTGCTTGATAATTTTGCTTGATATTTTGAAACATGCTATATAAAAAATGCTTTTGTACACGGAAATTTCACAGGTATATTAGAGGTATACGATGGAGACTAGAGATACAATATTTCTTGTTGTGATGGTTCTGTCATCTTTCCTTCTATCCTTTGAGTGGCTTAGAAGGTTTGAGTACACTCCCACTAATCCCCTAATAATTCTCTCGGTTATGGTCCTGGTCGGAACGCTAGCTATTATGATTATCTCTGTTAACAACAAACTTCAGGAGTTAGAAGATAAAATGGAAGCGAAGGACCGGACCTTCAAGGTCAACATGGAGAACAATGAAATAAAAATTGAAGAAAGGATGAATGAGCTCTCAAGCAAAGTTGATAATGCTATTTACGAGTTCAACCGCAGAAAATATCATTAAATTTTACTTATAATTCTATTTTTATAAGAATTAAATTTTCGAGATACTATCTCTTAAGAAAAAGTCATGATTTGAATATCCAAATTTTGCTAACAATTAAATATAACTTTATATTTAGGAATATTTAATCATTCAGTAGTCTACCTTTATACTGCAGGAATCTTGTACATACGGGGAATAATAAAAAGAGAAAGTAGCTCAAATATTTTTTAAATAGATTTTCAGATTTCATCTGTTTTAGAATATAAATATATTATTATAATTAATATAATTATTATAATTATTATTTATACTTAATATAATCAGGATATATGTTTAACTTTAAATTAAATTCATACCCATTAAAGACATTTCAGCCGCAGGCTCCACGATTTAGTAAACTATATATATTGGTTCTTCTGTACAGAGGAAGAATATCTGAGATTCCAACTAGTATAAAAAACAATGAACCAGATATTACGTATCGCAAGTTATTATTACCTAGAGTTAGTATTATTTGATTACTTGTGTAAGCAGGTAAAGAAGGAAAGCTGATATGCACCTTAGTCTGGAACCGATTGGCATTATTACAAAGGTTGCAAATAAGTCGGAAATTTTGATTTATTCTGATTTTGAACAGGTCATACGAAATATTGCTTCCAAAATAGGGGAAGGGGCTGAGAAAGGGCAGAAGCTGTTAGTCATCCATAAAAGCAATAACAAGAAACAGACAGATGGCCACCAGGTTCAGGTCACGAAGGCAACCTTATTGGAGAGAAAAGGCAATTTGTTGACAATATCCAAAATAGAAGCAAATGAAGACTCAGTAATTGATGTTCGACTTGATCTTACCGCCTGATTTTCTGACGTGCCTGTAGAGGAATATAAAGCTAAATTCTCGTCTCTTTTTCGTTCCTTACTGGGATAGCTTTGACTGGCCTCAGAAACGACTAATGAAGTTAAATTGTGTAAGTAGATTAAACTTTACGAATGGATCGAGACTTTCTGAGCTGGATTGGTGCTCTATAAATTGAACTAAAATTCTATGATGACATTATCTTACCTATGATAACATTATCTTACCTTTTCTTTTCCTACTTACTCGTAACTTGTCTTTCAACAGTACATGTCTTTCAATAAGTGTTTTAGGATAGGCTGTGAATACACGGTAAATATAAGGCTTCAGCACCTATAAAGCGTATTGATCAGTAAACAAACGATTGCTGTAAAGTGTCTTTGAGATTCACTTGCGGTAAAGCATTTTTAATATCTACCTGTCATCAGCAAAGTATCTTTGAGATTCATTTTCCACATAACAATTGAAGAATTAAAGAGTAAGAACAGAGTAAGAAAAAAAGTATGAAAGCGCTAAAGCTTTCGGAAAAATTTCGCGAACTAGAGGGAAAATATGGGCACAGATATAGGCGACCTGCTCCAGAAAAGAAAAGTTGAGCTTTCGGATCTTACAAATCAAGTGGTTGCAATTGATGCATTTAACACGCTACACCAATTTTTGAGCATTATTCGTCAGCGGGATGGAAGTCCTCTGGTCGATTCCGCAGGGAAAGTTACCTCCCATCTTTCAGGCCTGCTTTACCGGACAGCGAACCTTGTTGAAGCCGGGATCAAACCTCTTTTTGTTTTTGATGGCAAGCCTCCTGATCTCAAATCAGAAACCCTGGACCGAAGGAAAGAGATAAGGGAATCTTCACGGGAAAAATGGGAGAATGCAAAAGCTGTAGGAGATCTTGAATCGGCTTATAAGTACGCTCAGGCTTCTTCGAAGGTAAACCAAGAAATCATTGAAGATTCCAAATACCTTCTCGGGGTTATGGGGATTCCTTTTGTTCAGGCTCCCTGTGAAGGGGAAGCACAGGCTGCACATATGGTTCTTAAAAAAGATGCCAATTGCGTCGCTTCTCAGGACTATGATTCGTTCCTTTTCGGAGCTCCGGTCGTCGTCCGAAACCTGGCTGTAACAGGAAAGCGCAAGCTTCCGGGAAAGAATATTTATGTTGATATCGAACCTGAAATAATCGAGCTGGACAAGACTCTCCAAGCCCTGGAAATTACCAGAGAGCAACTCATAGATATCGGAATTTGTGTGGGCACGGATTATAATAAAGGCCTGGAAAAAGTAGGCCCTAAAACGGCCCTAAAACTAATTAAAAAGCATGGGGATATTTATACCGTACTCCGCGAAAAGGGATCAGAGATCGAAGCCGTGGACCAAATAAGAGAAATTTTTCTCCACCCTGAAGTAACAGACAACTACGAAATAAGATGGGGGAAACCTGACTCTGAAAAACTCCTTGAATTTCTCTGCGAGGGCCACGACTTCTCAGTTGACAGGGTGGAAAAAGCTGCAGAACGACTTAAAGCCGCCTCAGGAGCCAGACAAAAAACTCTTGACCAGTGGTTTTAAGGAATATGCTGTTTAAAGTTTTTATATATTAAATTCGTTCTTTATACGATTTATCACAAAATTTTCATTCAAGGGAGTCTGAGACTGACAAGGACATGCCTGAAAGTTTCCCAGAAAGATCACTCATATCCTCATACTCACGGAGCCGTAGACCCAGAGCTTCTCTCCACATCCAGGGGACTTTATGCAGTCAAATGGTCCTTTGTAGGATTGATGGCTACAGCTCTTATTCAGATCTTTATTGTCTTCGCTTCAGGAAGCGTAGCCCTTCTCGCTGATACAATCCATAATTTTGGAGATGCTGCGACCGCAATTCCTCTCGGTTTCGCTTTTATTCTTTCCCGGAAAAAGCCAAACAAGCGTTTCACTTACGGCTACGGCAGAGTAGAGGATATTGCAGGTCTAATAATAGTCTTGCTAATCTTTTTTAGTGCGGTTGTTGCGGCCTATGAGTCAATTTCCAGGCTTTTCTTCCCACAGCCAGTGGAGTTTCTTGGAGGTGTAATTGCAGCTTCAATCATCGGATTTTTGGGAAACGAGCTGGTTGCAAAGTTCCGGATAAAAATAGGAACGGAAATCGGGAGTGCAGCTCTTGTGGTTGATGGTTACCATGCACGGGCGGACGGTTTTACAAGCCTTGCTGTGCTTTTCGGGGTTCTTGGAATCTGGATGGGTTATCCACTTGCAGACCCTCTGATTGGGCTTTTTATTACAATTGCAATTCTCAGAATAGTCCAGGATGCAGGCAAATCCGTATTTTCCCGCATGCTTGATGGTGTGGAACCAGACATTGTTGACGAGATCTATCAAGTAGTCAATAAAATAGAGGAGGTAAGAGATGTAACTGAAGTAAGGGTTCGCTGGTTAGGGCACAGGCTATATGCGGAAGTGAATATTGCAGTAGATCCCTTACTTTCAGTTGAAGAAGGGCATGCAATTGCTGTAGAGGTGCAGCATAGAATGATGCATGGCCTTAACTATCTCTCAAACGTGATTGTGCATGTGGACCCACTCGGATCAGCCGGGGAATCGTTTCACAGACTGTCTGAGCATGAACACGATAATCTTCCTTCTCACTCTCACTAAACCTATAAGACTTTCAAACTCGGGAAATTTCGGCGCCGCCGTTTCTAGCCCTGGTAAGCATTACAGTCCCGCCAACGGATTCGTCAAGCATTTTCTGAACTTCCTCCTGAAGCTGCCTGCCTTCCGATTTGTTATCTACAAAAGAGTATACTACAGGTCCAAAAGAACTTACTCCGGCCCCATAACTATGGCTGCGCATGAAAGAAGCAATATTTTTCACAAATTCAGGCCAGATGAAACTTTCCCTCTTATTAAAGCCGACAGTCTGGACACGATTTACTGCGGCCCCGAAACTCTCTATATCTTCCTCTATTACTGCAGGCATCATCTGCATTAGAACTACATGGCAAATTTCCCTGACTTCTTCAACAGGAAGGGGGCAGAATTTCTTGAAGGTATCAATTTCTTCCTGATCATGCATTCCCTTTTCGTTGGGAATTGCTACAACCATGTCCCATTCAGGGAAATTTTCTCTGAAGAGCACTGGTCCGGGAGGCACTCGGCTGGCAGCAGATGGCATAAAACCACCTTTGTCTTTGAATCTATGCCCTCCGTCAACTATAAATCCGCCTTTCTCAAAAGCAGTTACTCCTATGCCTGAAGTTCCTCCTCTTTTCACTGCAAGGGCAAGTTCTCTAACGCTCTTCCCAAGCGCATACAGTTCGTTCACAGCTGCTGCCGCAGCCAGGGAAGATTGAGTTCCTGATCCGAAACCTACATGGGCTGGGTACAATTCCTGTACGTTGATTCTGATCCCTTTCCCTTCAGGAAGCAGGGCTTCTGCAGCTTTTTTCATTCGATCGGCAAAACCCTGCAGACCTTCGATACTAATTCCGTCAGCTTCTTCGGCAGTAATCCTGATATTAGGAGAGGAAAGGGTTAGTCCTGCTCCCCCATCGACTCTTCCGATTTCCGCATTCATATCAATAAGGGTCATATGAATTCGGCAAGGAGTGGTTATTTTGATCATTCCTGTTAAACTCCGAAAATAGACTTAAAGCTTTATGACTTCCTAAGTTCTGTGCTCTTATATCGTAGCTGCTGATATTTAATCTTTTAAAAATGATTATTTATCAAACTTTAAGTTTCATGAAAAATAACACAGCAAATAAAAAGAAAATCAAGAAAAGAGGGTAATAGTCAAAAGGAAATTGGGGTTTCTAAAGTTTCAGATAGTTTTTCTCCCTCTTTAATTACTTTTTACGATTAGTGATTCTCCTGTCATTTCTTCAGGTTTCCGAATCTTGAGAAGTTCCAGAATTGTTGGTGCAAGATTGCATAGTTTTCCGTTTTTAAGAGCTTTTACCTCACCATTTCCTACATAAATGCATTTTACCGGATTTGAAGTATGTGCAGTATGTGGTTCTCCTGTTTCCAGGTTTTCCATCTGTTCAGCGTTCCCGTGGTCTGCAGTTATAATTGCTGTGCCCCCGACTTCTTTCAAAGCTGTTGTAATTCTGCCCACGCAGATATCTACGGCTTCCACTGCCTTTACTGCAGCTTCAAGAATTCCTGTATGCCCTACCATATCCATGTTTGCGAAATTAAGGATTATTACATCGTATTTTTCTGACCTGATTCTCCTTATCACTTCGTCCGTAACCTCATATGCGCTCATTTCTGGTTTGAGATCATAGGTGGCAACTTTTGGTGAGGGAATAAGGCAACGGTCTTCTCCTTCATAGCATTTCTCCTGCCCTCCGTTCAGGAAAAAAGTCACATGGGCATACTTTTCGGTTTCAGCAATTCTAAGCTGAGTTAGTCTGTGGTTGCTCAAGACTTCTCCAAGTACGTTACCCAATTCTTCAGGAGGAAAAGCTATAGGCAGATCCAGGGTTTCATCATATTGGGCCATACAAACATAGTAAACTTTTGGATGTTTTTCCCTAGGGAAACTTTCAAAGTCTTTGTTCACAAAAGCCCAGGTAAGCTGCCGTGCTCTATCAGGCCTGAAATTGAAGAAGATTACAGAATCATTGTCCTGTATAACTGCCTCAGGTTTTCCTTCAGAGTCTGTGATCACAGTCGGTTTTACGAACTCGTCAGTCTCTCCCCTGTTATAGGCTTCAGAAACCGCAGTCTCCGCATCAGGAGCTTTGTAAGGCGCAACTCCCATAATTAGGGCATCATAGGCAAGTTTTGTTCGATCCCAGCGTTTATCTCTATCCATTGCATAATAGCGCCCTGATACGGTTGCGATCTTAGCACTCCTGTTCTCCTTACAAAAAGCATCAAGTTCCTTTATGTCTTTGAGGGCGGCTTTAGGAGGCACGTCTCTACCATCCAAAAAAGCATGTATATAAACTTTTTTTAACCCGTTTTCATGTGCAAGTTTGATGAGAGAATAGATATGGGTCATATAGCTGTGGACGCCTCCGTAGGAGACAAGCCCTATGAGATGCAGGCTTGAGCCGTTGATCTTGGCGTTTGAAATCGCGTTCAAAAAAGCAGGATTTTCGAAGAAATCCCCGTTCCTGATGGAGAGGTTTATTCGGGTAAGGTCCTGGTACACAATTCTCCCGGCTCCTATATTCAGGTGTCCTACTTCAGAGTTCCCCATCTGACCTTCCGGAAGGCCTACAGCCTCTCCTGAGGCTTCTAAGAAACACCAAGGATATTTTTCCATCAGGTAATCAAGGTTTGGAGTTCTGGCTGCCAGGATAGCGTTTCCTTCTTTAGCTTCCCTATAGCCCCATCCATCAAGAATGATCAGCATAAGAGGTTTTTTTGCCTGAGTCATATGAAGCAAATTCCACACACGTTCATAAATACCTTATTATGAAATCCCTTAAAAGCCCTTATGAAATTTTATATTATATATTAATAAAGTATTGAAAATATATTTACTGTCCTTAATTATAAGTATTAACAATTACATATCTCCAAAGTGTGAAAAATGGACCTCAAAAACGATTGATAATCTTAATGTAATTTTTATTGGAACTTATGCTAAATTTCCGGTAACGGGAAGGAGGATTTAATTTTATGAGTCAAAATATTAAAGATATTACGAGTGTTCGTGATGTAAAGATAACGGATTTAACCGCAAATCCCGCTCCTTTGGGTTTAATGGGTTTCGGAATGACAACTGTGCTTTTGAATCTGCACAATGCAGGATTCTATTCATTGGGAGCGGTGGTTCTTTCCATGGGCATCTTCTATGGTGGATTAGGACAAGTCATTGCCGGGATAGAGGAATGGAGGAAGGGAAATACTTTCGGAGCCACAGCTTTCACCTCATATGGGCTTTTCTGGCTCACTCTGGTGGCAATTGTTCTGCTGCCTAAGTTAGGGGATAATTTTAAAGGGCTGGCTCTAACTCCAACAGACTTTGCTGCATACCTCTTCATGTGGGGTCTTTTCACTCTTTACATGTTCATAGGTACACTGAAAGCAACAAGGGCTCTTCAGGTTGTTTTCCTTACCTTGACAATC
>JAMXLQ010000210.1 GCA_024280975.1 Methanosarcina sp. | reverse complement strand
TTTCCGTACACAAAGGCATTTGGAGCTTTTTCCCTGACAATCTTGAAAGACTTTTCCTGGGCAGGGTCATCAACTGCAGCCCTCTGGCTGCCAACTCCTATTCCTACACCCAGTTCTTCGGCTGCAGCAGCAAGGGCAGCATTTACTGGAATAGTATCAGGGTGCCCTCCAGTTATTGAAGCAATCAGAAAAGGAGCTTGAAGGCGCTTTCCAAGGAGGTCTATAGATAGATCCAGTTTATCCATGTCTAGTTCCGGAAGCGCCCTGTGGATAAGGGTCACATCCTCAAAGCCCGCACTGACTTTTCGGGATTCAACCGGGCTTTCAGCACATAAATTAAGGTGTTCGATCTTTCGCTTTGAGGTAGTGTTAATCATACTTCATACCCTTTTATTCGGACTGATTCTGGTCCCTATGGATTCTCCGTTTAGGAACCGATATATGTTATCTTCTTTACCAGCACTGAATATATATGATGTGATACAAGACGTTTTGCTAAGTTCCAGAAGTTCTTGCACCTTCCCGAGCATGCCGCCTGTAACATCGGTACTCTCTGAACCTCTTATATAATGCTTGAAGTTTTCAAATTTCTCCGGGGTTATTTCTGGTACGGTTTCTCCATCTTTGTCAAGCACTCCATTCTCTGCCGATCCCAGCCCGAGTCTGGTGATCCCGAGCTCTTTTGCAAGGTAAGGGACTATCTGGTCTCCTGAGAGTACACAGGCTCCTAGTTCGAGATCCATAACAACATCTCCATGAAGTACAGGGATAAAGCCTTTCTCTATCATGAGCTTTATGTTGTCAAGGTACATGCTTTCTATCCGTCCATTTCTGCAAACTGTACAGCACATAGGATGTACAGCTACAGCCCTAACTCCGAAATGGTTCAGAGCACTTACCACAGTTGAGGCAAGCTTCTTGACGGATTCATGGGTTATAATCGCCCCTTCGAGATCAAAACCTCTATCGAGCCCGTATTTTTTGGCGTAGGTATGCCCAAAGGAACCTGCACCGTGCACAATAATTAGTTTTCCTCGGAATTCGGAAACTTCCTTTGCAATCCTCAGGAGATCGGCCTCTCTTACAACCCCTTCGTCTGCGTTTTTGTCAGTAATGACGCTGCCTCCAAGTTTCAGGATAACAGGTTCGTTTGGGACCTTCATACTATATCACTTGATACCTTTTCTTTAAGCAACTTCTAATTTTTCTCTATAAATAACGCGAAATAAGGCTCCAATGAGATCAAAGTTTGAATCGCTCATTCTAACTTTAAGCCCTGTTCCGTGGGTTTTGTTATGATTGCTTTACCTCCTGCACCTGCAATGGCTTCAGCAACCTGTATACATTTGTCAGGTGCTGTAAGGGCAACCATACATCCCCCACCTCCACCTCCTGTACTCTTTGCTCCGAAAGCTCCAGCTCCCCTTGAAGAGTAAATTAGTTTAGATAGCTCAAAAGTATTTACTCCAAGTGCGTCCAGAAGGCCCTGATTAACATTCATAAGCTTGCCAATTGAGGAGTAA
The DNA here is from genome assembly GCA_024280975.1 of Methanosarcina sp. Lineage (GTDB taxonomy): Archaea > Halobacteriota > Methanosarcinia > Methanosarcinales > Methanosarcinaceae > Methanosarcina. Next base: position 5,608 of record JAMXLQ010000210.1, on the reverse strand, counting down.
TCTCCTGTCTGGAAAAGGGGTTCTGCGGTCTTGGAAATTCTTCCAATAACAGTCATGAGAGGTCCTATAAGATGGGGATAACTTTCACGGAGTTTTCTAACATTTGCTACAAGCTCCTTTGTAGAAGAGAAAACTCCTGTATCTCCGACAACAACCCCGCAATCGGGGGTCTTCAGCTTCTTCCTATCGGGAATGGTCACAACCCCTCCAAATGTAGAGACATAAGTATCAGTAGGACTTGCGGCTCCTTGTACCTGAATTTCGATTTCATGCCCCATTTTAGCAATCTCATCGAGAGAGAGGCCGCAGCCAAACAGTTCATTGAGAGCACCTAGACTTGCAATCGTAACAGCGGCAGATGAACTGAGTCCCGAGCCTACAGGAATCTCAGAATCAACCTTCAGATGAACACCATCTATTGGTACCGCTTTCCTCATTTTCTCAATGGCTGAGGATATATAAGGATGTCTCTCAAAATCAATTCCTGTTTGGCCAATTTCCGACTGAATTATTATAGAGTCGCTTAATTCCGCCCGCACACGGGTTCTTAATTCAACTGCACATCCTATTGCGGTTTCTCCGTAGACAACTGCGTGCTCTCCGAAGAGATAAATTTTCCCAGGTGCAGAACATGAAACCATATTACTCCTCTGAAAGTCATAAATTTGATTGAAAGTGTAGAGATTCGATTGAAGCGTGCAAAGTAATAAATTTACGTTCTAAATGAAAGTAAATTGTTTTTAATTCAATAATAAATTTATTTTTTAATGTGTTATTCAATTTATTTACCAATGTTCAATTTGTTTTACAGACCTATGTTAGGTTAATAACATGTCTAAAATTTATAAAAAATTTACTCGGGTACAAATATGTCTCTGTATCCTTTAATTAAAAACAGGTATACTCCGTTTTTCCACGGAATCTCTTTTATTCCACTATAATCGCGGCATAGCCTACAACTGCACTCATATCTCCGGAAACATCCCCACTGTTTGAATAGTTAAGCAGTTCGGCCCGATCTGCACCAAGCTTCTGTGAGGCTGTTAGCATTGCAGAAATGGGACCATATCCGCATACGGATGCACTTCTTCTATAAAGCCTTTCATATATTCCTGAAATATCCAGATCAAGGATAGCCTCTATAATTTCATTGTCAATTTCCCTTGCAAGGTTTGAAGGTTGATAATGAGTGAAATCGCTGGATGCAATGAAGACTACTTTTTTCCCGCTTTCAGAAACAAGGTTAACAATAAGGTTTCCCACTTCAATTGCGGTCTCTTCATCCTGCATACCCAGGCAGATAGGAAGAATCTTGAAATCCTGATCAAAGCGGTATTGAAGGAAAGGAAGTTGAACTTCAATAGAATGCTCATATCGGTGCCCTAGCTCATCGGCATCAATAATACTTCCTGATAACCCCTCGGCAAGTTCATGATCAACCTCAAGAGTTCCAAGGGGAGTTTTCCAGGTATCCGTAGATACTGATACAGGTGAGCCATATCCCGTATGGTTGGGGCCGAAAAGAACCTATGTGTCGGCTTTGGGGAGGACTGCATAGACATGTGCAGCGACCTTCCCTGAATAAACATATCCTGCATGTGGGCAAACAGCCCCAAGGACATTTCTTTCCCGAATCTCCAAACCTTCAAAACATTGATTAAGTTCTTTCTCAAGATTCTCAGAACGCAGGGGATAGAACTGCCCTGCAACTGCTGGTTGTCTCATTTCTAATCACCCATATAAGATATGGGTCATTTTTATATATCCTTGCAGTATGCAGGACCTGCCTTTAGGAATCAGAGAGGTGTTTCGAAGTCGGTCAACTCGTAATTGAAGGGAGTTCCATTAAGCCGGGATACTTCCCGTGCAAGTAGCCAGTAGACAAGAGAAAGAGCTTTTCTACCTTTGTTGTTTGTGGGAATTACAAGGTCCACGTTTGAAATCAGATTGTTGGTATCACAGAGGGCTATAACAGGTACTCCGATGCTTGAAGCTTCCTTCAGAACCTGGGCGTCGCCTGCAGGATCGGTTACAATCACGACATCAGGCTCAAAGAAACCGTGGATCTGAGGATTTGTAAGTAAGCCTGGAATAAACCTTCCGAGCATTGCTCTTGTACCCAATGCTCTGGAAAACATCCTTGCAGGGTGCTGTCCGTACTGCCTTGAAGATACCACAAGAATCCTTGAAGGATCATAGTGAGACAGCAATTTTGCTGCAACTCTTATTCTTTCATCTGTTGACTGGATGTCAAGCACATATAATCCGTCAGTTCTAACCCTGTATACGAAACGCATCATATCCTGAGTCTTTTGCTGGGTACCTATGTGAACACCTGCTGCCAGGTATTCATCAATGGAAACAAGAGATGTGGAACCTTCTTTAGCAGAGGCTTCTTCCTCAGTTTCTACAGGCACAGATCCAGTTTTTGCTGCGGCTTCCTTTTCAGGAGCAGGTTCTGCTTCAGCCACGACATTCTCTTCAGGCAAAGGCTGTGCTTCGTTTTCCTCCTGCCCTGTCTGCTCAATTTCCTCCATAAAGTCACCTCATAATATAGAATCAACAATAAAACACATTTAACATTTGAGAACGTATCCCACTGCGTTTTTAACTGCTTTTACGTTTGACCGTGATAGGAATAACTCCGGCCTTCAATTCTTCAATAGCAAGATTGAGAGGATCCAACCGCCCGTCGTCTTCAACAAGGACAGGAGCTCCCATTGCAATTTGCAATGCTCTTGCACCTACAATCCGTGCACGCTCGAACCGGGTATACTTTTCCTTGACCAACTGATCACCCTGAAACTTAAAAACGCTCCGATGAATTCCAATAATTGATAATCATAATAAGTTTGATGATATTTTACAGTACATGCCTTAAAACCAGTACCCTGAAAAATGGGAAATGGGACCGCTGAGATTCGAACTCAGGTTCCGGCGTCCCGAACGCCGAAGGATGGACCAAGCTACCCTACGGTCCCTTACTGGTACGGCGAAAGTACATCAACGAGTTCAACATGACTTAGCAGCATTCTGCGGCAGCAGTAGCGGGTGATCCCAAGATCATCCAGCACTACGGCAGCGTCTTCGCCATCATTGACACGTCTTTTGTACTCATCCCAATAGTTTGAGATTACTTTTCCACATGAGAAACATCGGACTGGGATCATAGTTCTTACCTGTAAGATTTCTGGTATTTAGCCCTAGCTCCAGGTCCACCAAAGTTCTTTGATTCTTTCTGCCTGGAATCGCTTACAAGCAAACTGCGGTCATAGCTTGCGAAGTTATCTCTTATGATTGTGTCATTAGTCCATTCCACAATGCCTCTAGCAACTGCGGTTCTTACCGCATTAGCCTGCCCGATAATCCCGCCGCCCCGGACATCAACATTAATGTCAAGCTCGGAGACCACTTCTTCTCCAGCGATCAACAGAGGTTCTGAGATCTTCATCATTACAAGCTCTGGGGTATATAGCTCGAGAGGAATTTTGTTGATCCTGATCCTACCGGTTCCTTTTGTGACTGTTGCACGTGCAGTTGCAGTCTTGTGCTTTCCAGATGAATTAACTACTTTGACCATGAGGACTCACCCTTTAGAACTTTGAACCCATTTTCTGGCTCACTTCACCAAGCTCGATATATTTACTGGAGCTTAAAAGCCTCATATCGGCATGTGCAATGGTAGTTGTTTCAGCGTCCTTGAGTTCAAAAGGAACACCTACATAGACTTTGAGCCTGGACATTGCGTCCCTGCCTCTTGCTCTCTTATAGGGCAGCATGCCACGGATAGTCCTCTTAAGGATGCGGTCCGGACGCTTCGGGAAGTAAGGCCCGAATTCCGTAGCACCTCTTTCCCGGGTTCCCCGGTAATCTTTGAGGGTGGTAGCCCTTGAACCAGAAATTATGGCTTTTTCAGCATTTACAATATAAATCTTTTCGTCTCCTGAAAGCAACTGCTTTGCGACTGTACTTGCAAGACGCCCCAGAATAAGTCCATTTGCATCGATAACCGTCATCTTCAACACCTCAGCGGAATATCCGAATACCGGACCCTTTAGGATTTGCTTCCATTATCTCTTCGAGACTCAGGCACTTACCACCGGCTTCAGTAATCTTTTCAACTGCGGAGTCACTGAAGGTTAAAGCCGCAACAGTTACAGGGTGGTCAAGGAGACCTGCGCCCAGAACTTTTCCCGGAATAAGTAGAACATCGTCATCTGCAGTGTGCCTGTTGATCTTACTTATATTCACAGCCGCGTAGTTTGTAGACGGCATCTCAAGACGTCTCGCGATATCCTTCCAGAGAGGGGCAGTATTTGCATTTGCCCTCTCTTTCAGGGTAAGAATCAGGGAAACGATTCTTGGATTTGTTTTTCTTGTTAGTTTTACCAGTGATTTTTTACCCAATGTATGTTCCTCCGCAAGATCTGTATAAAATCTCACTCACGCGGAAAAAAATTCCCTATCGCGTTCGAACATCGCTATAACTGCCTCTCCGGGATTTTAAGTCCGGAAATTGCAAATTAAAGAACAAGCGATTAGTCGGAATTGGTATGATGTGAATAACATTTCTAGTACATAAAGATTATGTGCATCGTTAGTTCCTATTTACCGGAACCCCAGATGACAAAAATTGTTCGCTTTCTTCTCAATCTTTTCATAGTCTCATAAGACTACTGAATTAAGACTGAACTGGCCCGCATCCCGTTGCAAACAGCATATACGTTAGTATAATTTATTCCTGTATAATCCGCTCATTCAAAAACAGGCAGCTTCATTTGCTTAATTAATTAGAAGGCCTATTTTCAGATCTAATTAATATAGTTAAGATGTATTAAAAAGAAGTGCTGTTTTTATAATATTAAACGAATTATAATACTTGGGGAATAGTCGATAACGAGGGAGCGGACGATCTCGCGTCAAGTTAGTATTCGGTCTGTAAGCCAACGCTAAAAACACTAGACTTCCTTATGAATGTCAATGGGAGTGGACTATTAACCGAACTACAGAGCGAAGAAAGTCACACAAATGTACCAGATTTAATTTTTACGTAAAATGTGAGGTTATTTAGGAATTTATAGGCATAAGCGCATTTACTGCAAATGCTTCTGAATGGTTGACTAAAATCTGGATTGATAAACAAAGTAATCAAATTTTAGTGGATTGACTACTACTGAGCTAGTCCAGAATATGAAACAAGCGAACGGGAGATGGGTGATACTATTATGCCGACAGTTATTGAATATCTTTTGGATAGATTAAAGCAACTGGGAATTAGGGAGATTTTCGGTGTGCCAGGAGACTTTGCGTTTCCTATAGACGATGCCATCTGTGATGACAAGGAGCTTCGCTGGATAGGCTGCTGCAATGAACTGAACGCTGCTTATGCTGCTGACGGTTATGCTCGTATTAAAGGTATGTCTGCACTGTCTACTACCTTTGGCGTAGGTGAACTCTCCACACTATGTGGTATAGCAGGTTCTTACGCGGAACACAATCTAGTGTTCCATATTGTCGGAATGCCGAAAATGCAGGTACAGAAGAGACATGCCATAGTGCACCACTCGCTGGGTGATGGAGAATCCAGCATATTTATGGAGATGGTTAC
>JAMXLQ010000209.1 GCA_024280975.1 Methanosarcina sp. | reverse complement strand
TACAGTTTTTGAAGAATGTTTAAGCATACCAACTTTGGAAAGTGACATTTTCTAAAATAACTTTTAGAAATCTCTTTCAAGAAGAAGCCTCAAACGCGGCATATAATAAAAGATGTTTTTGTAAAGTTAAAAAGTGAAAAGATATTTTCCAATGGCTTTATTTCATATCTTTTAATACTGGTAAGACGTCCTTTCCGTAGGCTTTGAGGAAAGCTATCTGGTCTGAGGCTGCCGAATGTAAGTAAATATGTGTGAAACCTAAATCAATATATTTCTTTATAAAATTAATGTGGTCTTCAGGATTTTCGGAAAAACAAGCATGTTCTCGTACTGTATCCGGGCCCACAACTTTCCCGTTCTGAGCAGACATCTCAGGAGTGTAGATTTTATTCAGGAAAAGGGCAGGTACGAGTGCTCCAGCCCAGTACTTCATGAAGTTCTCAACGGATCCTTCAGGATCTGTCCCATAGTCAACAAAGAGTTCTATTGCCTTTGGGAGGTTTTCCAGACTCTTACCTGAGTCCCTGGCCCCCTTTTCAAATTCGGAAAGAATCTGCTCATATTTCTGCGTATCCGACTCTCCTCCTACAGTTAGAAGGCCATCTCCATAGTAGCCTGCAACATAAGCGCTTTCAGGCACAAGAGAGGAAATATAGATTGGAACGTTGTTTTCAGGCAGCGTATATAGTTTGGCATTTTTTGTTTGGTAATAACACCCATCAAAACTGACCTTCTGCCCTGTCCATAGTTCACGAATAAGCCTTATTGCTTCTATCATTCGTATCTGACGTTCGTTATACTCAGGCCATTCGAGGGTTACAGAATATTCGTTTAAAGCTTCTCCGGTTCCAACTGCTAGATAAGTTCTTCCCCCGGCAAGCGAGGATACTGTTGCAGCAGCCTGAGCAATAATTGCAGGGTTATAACGTAAAATAGGGCAGGTCAGACCTGTTCCCAGTTCTATGCTTTGTGTACTCGCAGCTGCTGCACCAAGCCAGCTCCAGATAAAACAGGCCTGCCCGCTTTCACTCCATGGGTGGAAATGGTCACTAGCATCGATACTTTCAAAGCCTGCTTTTTCAGCAGTTATAACCTGCTGCAGCATCTCCGACGGAGGAAACTGTTCAGGTGCAATTTTATATCCTAGTTTAAGCAATCTTATCCCCCACTGATTAGATTATAATTAAAGAATTATAAATTAGGTTAAATGATAAATTATATTAAATAATAGTATTCAGACTCAAAAACTCTCATTTCAGTCCAATGTATTCTGCTGACAGAGTACGACCCTCTTGAGACCTGAACCCTGGAAGAAAAAGAAAAGAAAACAAGAAAGTAAGAAGAAAGTAAAAAAACAAAAACTAATCCAAGTTCGGTTCAGAGCTTAATCCACAAGTGTAAAGTACATTCTCCTGTTGCTCTTCCCTTTGTTCTGAAGTTTTGTGATCTTTACGCCTTTTATTTCCTCAGTATTTTTAACGTGGGTCCCCCCGCAGGCTTCAATTGTTACTCCTTCGATTTCTACCATGCGAACTTCTTTTATCTCATCGGAAAAGCCTTTCGCCAACGTGGTTAATCGTGAGAGCTTTTCTTCAGCTTCTTTGCGGTTTACAAGGTAGAAATTAACAGGATTTTTCCGGGTTATAATATCGTTGGCAATTTTCTCGTACTCAGCAAATTTATCCCTGTCAAAGGTCTCAAGGCTGAAATCCACCCTGCTCTGGTCAAGACCAAGCTGGTTTCCGGTTATCTGGGCCCCTGCTTCCTTTTCAATTACGTTTGCGATCACGTGAGTTGCTGTATGCATACGCATGTGCCTGTAACGGCGATCCCAGTCTATGAACCCTTTCACTCTGTCCCCTACTTTTAACCCGTTTGCGACATTTTCACCAGCTATCTCATGACTGATATCTCCATTAAACTTACCCGTATACAGGACATTAAACTCAGCTCCATCGGACTCGCGGATTAACTTTCCGGTATCGCTGGGCTGTCCCCCGCTTTCTGGATAAAAAGCTGTACGGTCAAGAACTACAAATCTATCATCAGTCACTTTTTCGACAGTTGCTTCGAACTCTTTCAGGTAACAATCAAGGAAGTAAAGCGCCTCTGTCATTGCCAAACCTCTTTTCTTAAGCTATTAAAGGAAAAATAAAAACAGTCAGAATACATAAACTATACCGTCTTGGACAAAACTCAGACCTCACCAACTTTATTCTCCATAACTGCAGACGACACGGTATGGTAAAAGTTTATTTCAGTCATTTATAACCACAGAACACATCTACAGCCCGGAAATTTCTATCCCATAATTCAGTACTCCACAATTCGAAACCTATAGGTCAGTCTTCTTGAGCACAAGTTATATCGCAACCGTTGAGCCGCAACCGTTGCGCCGGTTGATCACGCTGACCACGTCATTGCTGAGGTTTTCGATCAACCTTTTTTTTGAAAACGAAATCCAGGTAAATTGCCATTCTGAGCAAGTTGAAAATGTAGTCTTTCTTGCCCATTAACCAGCTCTCTTGAGCTAAACTCAGTATGTTTATGTAAATTAGTCTGCTTGAGCGAACGAAGTGAGCGAAACAGACACCGTCCTCCCGAGACGGGACTCGGGTGACGGAACTCGTGAATTTCACTTTGAATTGCTGTCGATTAAACTGATACTGGCAAGAAGTTTTTCCTTTCTGTGTTCCAGCTCTTCTCTTAAAGCAGCTAACTTCTTTTCGGAATCCTCAACGTCTTCTTCAAGCAAGCGAGTCCTGCTCAGAATTTCGACTTCTTTGTGTTCGAGTTCGACCAGTTTTCCGGTGTCTGAACCTTCGATTTGAGCTTTTTTTATCTCGTACTCCTGCAAGGCTTCGAGATACTCTTTTTTCCGCTCTGGAAAAACCGAAATTGCAGTTTTGACCTGTAACAGGGCTTTTTCTTTTTTCTGAGCCTGCATATCCAGGGCATTATCTTCAAATACCTTTTGAAGCTTCGGGAAAAAAGAAGGATCTACATGTACAGGATCCCCGAGACAAATGTCAAGCTGTTTCTTTACTTCCGGATTTAAGGTATACCTGCCACTTTCGTGAAGTTTTTTAATTCTGGAGAGATGGCCTGAAAGCGGAAGCACAAGAGAGCTCAAACCTGCTTCGGCTTTTCTGAGTTTTTCTCTGACAGCAGAAAATTCCGCCTGCAAGTTCTGTAAATTCTGCCAGGCAGATCCCTTTCTGAAATCCTCGAGAGCTTGGCTAGCTTTAGAAGCTTCAGCCCTCAAAGCCTGGATTCTTCGGTTTCTAGATTCAAGTTCCAGCTCTTCGGCTGCTATTGAGGCCGAAAGTTCCTGTATTTCATTAACTTCCGAATAAGCTGCTTCGATGATATCCATTTCGTTTTTATTTACCAAAATTACCTCTCGAAACTCATTAAAAATCTTACCTAGGCTGGCAAGACTTTCACTAAGTTCTTTTGATTCCTCTGGGAAAACGCTTCTGGTATACCTGAAACTTTGGTTCATATGCTCCAAGCATGTATCGAGATTCTGCACAGTTGCTCCATAGAAGCCTTCGAGAGCTCTGAAATCCCTGCTTTCCTGCACTTTGATTTTATCTATCAACATTGCGACTTGTTTTGTCACATTTTCTCTGTTGCTCTTCGCTCGCTTTACAGCCCTGATATCAAAGTCTCCCTCGACTTTGGCCTCGGCAAGCCTTGAGTTGCTTTCCTTGAGTGCCAAAAGCGAAACTTCAAGTTCTTTTAAAAGGCCGGACACATCCTTTTCTACTCGGGAAGATATTTTTTGAGACCTGGCATCCAACCATGAGGGTACGTCTTCGAAATTGATTTCTTTGAGGCCTATTTCCTCAATGGAATCTTCTTTTTTTCCGAGGAGTTTCTTAATCCACTTCAACCTTGACCTTCCCTAAATTTGGTAAACTTATTTAAATTATTTATTTAACACTATACATTTTGAAACTTGTTATATGAAAGATTCATTCCGTAAAAGACTTTCTAGACTAAAAAGACAGAATAAAAGAAAGATAGGTTCTACAGATACTTTTAAAAGAAATTAAATACATATTATATTGATGGTAGATCGAATGGCAGATCGGACTAGTTATACTAGTACTAATTCTGCATTTTACTTTATAAGTTCTACTCTTTATAGGTTCTCTATTTATAAATTCTCTCTTTACAAATTCTACTCTTAATAAGTTCGCTGGACATGCATGAGAACCGTTTTTAATCTTTTCCGTGCAAGATAAGAAGTGAGGAGGGTAAAAATGAACTACGTGATAATGGAGCAGATAATTCCATATACTGGGATAACGGTATCCAGGCTGACTTTTGCAATTATTGTACTTGTTCTGGGGTTCCTTATATCAAAATATATAATTCGTATTCTCAGAAGAGAAATGCAGAAAACAAAAATTCCAGACCTTACCGTTCAATTTCTCACCCATTTTTTAAGTATCCTCTTTTATGTAATTATTAGTCTTGTTTTCTTGAAGAGCCTGAGTTTCGACGTGGATAGTTATATAGTGGGAATTTCTGCAGTAATAGGCCTCGTTCTCGGGCTGGGCATGCAGGACACCCTTACAAACCTGACTGCTGGAATAAGTATTGCAGCAATCAGGCCTATTGATATGGGAGAGACTGTAACCGTAAATGGGCAGACAGGAAAAGTAAGATCTGTAGGAATTATGTCAACCGAACTCCTGACTCCTGACAACCAGCTCATAACAGTCCCAAATAAGCTTGTCTGGGGAAGTTCCATTGTTAATATGACACGTATGCCAATGAGAAGAGTTTCGGTTGATGTAGGAATAAGTTACTCCTCAGACCTTGAAAAAGCCATAGGGATAGCCCTCAATATCATGAAAAAACATCCCCTTATCCTTCAGGGACCCGAACCCACAGTGGTGACTACCGAACTTGCCAATTCCTCGATAAATTTGCAGCTTAGAGCCTGGGCAAAAACAGTGGACATAGGAACTGTAAAGAATAATCTGACTGCAGGTATATTTGAGGCTTATAATAGAGAAGGAATTGAAATTCCATTCCCTCAGATGGATGTAAATATAAAAGAAATTAAACCAAAAGAAGTTGGAAAATCAACAATTGAACAGAATATAATAACATCAGGAGAAGGACGCGCGGTGGAAGAATTATATCAGCAGAGCTAGCCTATCCTTGAATAACCTGCCTTTACCCACTGGCCGCCTTATCTCCCCCTTTTTGTTAGCATGTTACATGGAACATAGCAGTGATCTTGCCTTTAAGTTCGTTCCAACGTTCAATTGCCCAAGGAGTAGGAAGTAATTCCACACCGCATTTCTTTTCCCTGAAAAAATCTTCAGCTTCTTCCGAAAGTTTCACAAAACCTGTCTGCCCGGTTCCTATAATTAGTTTCTCTGTTCCCTCCTCATAGATATACTTTGCTTCTTCAAGTGAGATTTTATGAGAGGTTCCATACAATTCTTTTGACAGCCCTTTCTTTCTTTTTTCAACCTGCCCATTGAGGCGAATAAGTATGTCATATTTATAGGTATCTCCATTTACATTAATCGAACCAAAACTCGTAGAATCAATTTTTGGTTTCATGATTCACCTCTTAAACCGAAAACTGAAAAAAGATTTTCTTTATAATTGTTGCACATACTTCATATAATTTACAGATGTACCCCAAAGACATGACTTTTCGGACTATAGTCATACCTGAGTATAAGTAACATTCATGTACTTCCTACTTTTGGCAAGTAGACATTAGAAAATTAAAAGCAATCTCTTTGAGATAGTTTTTGGAATATAAGATAAATTAAATCAGATTTAAAGCTGGTTAAAGGGTAGCTCGACTTCAACGGCATATAAGAAATAAAACATTTCTGCAATAAGGTTTAGTATAGTGAACTAATATCCTGATATGCATAAGCCCAATAACCACATGCAGCTACGGTGCATTATGTTCAAAAATACCATCGGTAAAAGTTTCCAAAATTTAATATCAACCTGACGAAAGACACTTAGCGCAAGGGCAAATATGTGTGGGATTTCATCATTCGAGAAAGCGCGGGTAGTAAAGTTTAGTGTTCGGTGTGTAAATGACGGCCTTTCTTTTCTTAAAATAGTGTAGATTTGCTCCCGTGGTAGAATAAGAGACCTTAATATCTCAGGTCTACACAAAAAAACTTCATAAATGTGATATGATTGAATATGAAGAATTATAAGTAGACATTCAGGAGCATAACCTTATAAAGTATCTTAAATTCTTTTTTTAAAGAATTTAAGATACAGGCAAAAAGATTCTTAATTTTATAATCTCCTGGACTTGGAAATAAAGCTTTATAAAGCTTTAAACAAAGTTTTAGATTTTTATTAAATATAACAAAAATAAGTATGTTTATATGTTAAGATTTCCCAGTTGGTTTCGATTACAAGCACTGTCCGATCAATTGTAACCTGATGGGATGAAAAATGTAAAAAAAAATAAGATGGATAAAACAGGACCCCTATTAAGTTGCGATTATGGGTATTTTCGTATCAAATCTAACTAGGATAAATAAGGAGGAAAAGTAATGCGAAAAACTATCTTTAAGACAATATGTGTTTTTACATTAGTCTTTTTTGTCATGTCAATGACAGGTGCAGCATGTGGTAACAGTTGTAAAACAAAAACAGATGCAAAGAACGATGTTTTTACATGTAAATCTAAATCTTGCTGCTATAACGTGCTGAAGAATGACAAAGGATGCAGCCTTAAGGTTACAACTACAGGGACTATCAAGACCAAACTAGGCGGTACAGTAAAGATGCAGAGTAACGGTAAATTCTGCTACACAAAGCCATCAAGTTGCACTAAATCTTGCACTGACAGTTTCAAATACTGTGTAATAGGCAAAGATAGAAAAACCGATTGTGCAACCGTTACATTGAATGTCAAATGTGCCAAATGCTAAAAGTACTCTTCAGGTACTTGCTCCAGTAGTTGGACTTATTGCAACTAAGCGCATTAAAGGGGAAAGGAAGTGTTAACTTTTAGGGATTTAATCCCAAATAGATTCGATCCTATAATACCTTCCAAATCCCTTAATGCTTTTACCTTAATAACTGCGTAACCAAGTCAATCGAGTAGTAAATGAACCTGCACTCAGATTGTAGAATATTTTTTGGAAGCTTGCTTACTGAGATTATCAGTAATCAGTATTCTGTTTCGGATTCACTTCTGCCGAAAAGCGATAGTTCCTGCTTTATTTTCTTGTCGGATTCAGATTAAGGAACTTCAGTCTTTAGTTAGAATATTTTTGGAAAACTTTTTAGGCATCTTTCAGAAACTAGAGCTTGAGATTTCATTACCATATACCGCCGAAATCTGAGATTTTTCCTTTTTTGTGCACTCCATTCCGTCTTCAGCAGCTTCTCTTATGATATATCCTGCCTTGTGAAGGATAGTATCCCCGATCTGAGGATCTTTGTCCATGCTGGCGGTACAGGGGTAAGAGTGATGAGCTCCTGAAATGGTTTCTTTATATCCAGGAACATCAGTCCAGCCGAGTTTTTTTGCCACAAACCAGGTGGAACCGCAAGGGGCATCCCTAAGAACACCTGCGCCTATGAACATCTTTCCGTCGGGACTCATTTCGATCCTGAGTACAGGTTTTCCGAAACCAAGGTCAACAAACGCATCTATAACGGGCTTTCCGATTTTCTCAAGGGCACAGAAAGGCTTTGGAGCCTCAAATTCAACTCCAATAGCCTCAAGCTCTTTTCTAAGCTGTTCGAGAACGCCTGCGGGAGTCTTCTTTGAGTCTTCAGCAGGTGCTATTACGGCTTTTGCCTTCGTGCTCCTTACAACGTCTGGAAGGGCTGTTAGAAGGTCGGCATGGATGCCAATGGCAAGTATCAGATCGCATTCCGGGAGCTTTTGAGGCATGTACTGCTCGGATTCTTCTATAAATGTGGGCAGGTCTTGAGGAAATTCGTGAATTCCCACTATCAGGTTCGCATATGACTTCCTGGCCTGTCTGCAGTGGTTGCAGAGTTCCCCGCAGGACACGCAAAAATTCCCCGGATTAATTAGGTTCTGGATAACTTTTTTCCCAAGTTCGCCTGAGTAGAGTACAAGGATCTTCATAATTTACTCCTTTTTCAAAGACATTAAGAACTATTTTATGATTTTCTCTTTTGTTTTAAATTTATAACTCCTGACTACTTTGCTCCCACAATAGGAAAAAGGAACAGGGAACATAGACTAGCGTGGAAATCTTTGGAAAGTTGTCTGAGAAACTGCTAATATCTTAATTCTAGCAGCCCTTTTACAAATTATTTTCGTAACTATACTTTAAAATTATTTGTTTCAATGTATAAATAATGAGAGTTTCAAGATTGAAATCAGTATCCAAAATGAAACCTTGATTTATACTTTAAGATTACAAAACTTTTAAGGTTAGGAAAAAAATTCGGAAAATAACGAGAAAAGTCATTGCGTGTATTTACAGAATACTGTACAATAGAATCCACGCTGTTGAACTGAAAAGAATCTATCCCAAAATCGAGTGATGAATTAAATCTTACAAAAATCTAAAAATCACTTGATTTTGGAAACTGAATCAGTAAAAGACTAGTGTAAGCCAAAAAAGAATCGGGAAGTTTGTAGAAGTGATTTGAACTATTGGCATTAGTTTTTAATTTGTTTCCGTGTCAAATATATCTATTTCTTTCCCTGAAAAATAAAAAGGAGAATTTGATAACTTTTACATATGAAACGAACTTTATTGATCTCAATCCTCCCTCTCTATTCTTTATTCTCCCAGCTTCAAAGCCCCATGTGGACACATTTTGATGCATACACCGCACTGGATACATTTCTTTTCATCTACCTGAACACTCCAAGAGTTATCAAAAGAATATACATTCATAGGGCAGACCGAAATACAGGCTCCACATTCAATACATTCTTCCTCATCCCTGTGAATAGGCCTATCCAAGATGGAAACTATTGCCCCTCTGGATTCCAGAGCGTTTTTGATCTTATCGAACCTGAAATCACTCACGTCTGCAATCAATTCTCCGTAGGTTGAATCGATATTTGCAACCATTATATTAATCAAGATTCCAGTTTCGACTATGGACTCAGAAATGATCGGATTGTGTATTCTTTCGGTAGGTATAGTGATCTTTATTTTCACGTTCAGTACCTCCTTGCAAAAAGCTTGCTTATATTGTCGCTTGTTATTATCCCGAGAACCCGTCTCTGAGTATCGATTACCGGCATCGCAGACACTCCATAACGATCCAGTCTTCTGGCTGCAAGATCTACAGGCTCGTTCGGAGCGCAAGTCAGTACCTTTTTCGTCATAACGCTTTCCACCGAGTCAAAGCAGTTTTCTGCAACGGCCTTCGAGACATCCCAGGCAGTCAGGATCCCTACCAGCTCGCCAGTATCAGAAGTCACAGCCAGGTGGTTAAAGGAATTTTCCCAGATTTTCTTTGCCGCGTCTTGGACAGTTTGATCTGTTCTAATGGTCACAAAAAAGCTGGACATCACATCTTTTACAAGAGGTACAGCATGAGTCTGTTTCATGGGTTTGACAAGCCCTTCAGCGGACAGTCTTTCCATGGGCATACTGACAAAGAATTTCCCATGCTTAATCCATTCCTTTAACTCATTTGCGATTTTTCTCGCATTCTTGAAACTGGAAAGAGAGGAAGTGGGCACGTCTTTTCCGTCAATCTGTACCGAGCCTGACCTGAGTTCAGCATAATTTACTTCTCTAATAACCGGCTTATTTCGGCTTCCCACAGCATAATCCTGAACGCTGGTTACAAGATCCTCATCACGGACTGCAGTTGCGGCAGCAAGTTTTTCATTAAGAATAGGGATGGGAATTCCAATTCCCATATAAAGAGTAGTACCGTATCCGGTAAAAGAAGCAGCCCTCAAATAATCAGGATTCATCTCTTTCAGGTTACCTTTGAGCATGAGAGTTCCAAAACCAGAAGAAGGAGAATGCTGAGTTCCGTTCCCTATAACATATCCCTGAGCCCCTCCTATGAAAATCCTTGTTCCCATGCCTATAGTTTCATAGTCTGGATCGTTTGAGAGAGGAGAAAGTACGCCTGCCCCGGAATAGGTTACATTTCCGAAATTGGGCAGAAGCTCACCCATATAAGTGTTCAAGATTCTTTTGGAGCTGTTGGTTGCTGCTGCATATTTCTGGTAGGCGTTCCTTGGATTCAGAAGAACGGCTTCGTTAAGATCCTCAATAGTAATTGTCGTATCAAGCACCTTCCTTGGATAACAGTCCGTTCCATACGCTGTTGCATGAACATCGATCTCTTTGCCCCTGAGGAGGTCCTCAATAACATGAGCTCCACCATATTGGATTCCCCGTGTATCTGAGATCTGTGCAGCCCCCAGGTACGCGTCTACGGCTGCTAGTCCACTATATGCTTCTACACTGTTGAACCAGACCTTCTGGATTTTAATGGGAGGCTCGGAATGCCCAAGGTTAAGCATTAAGCCGGACGAACACATAGCTCCGAATGTGCCTGTAGTAACTACATCTACTTCTTTTGCAGCCCCTTCAGCGCCAAGTTCCTCAACAATTGTGACCATTTCCTCCGCTGTCACTACATTGACGCTTCCATCTTCAATTTTTCTATTAATCTCATGAACCGATTTTTTAATCATAGGGGTTTCCTCTTTTTATAAATTTATCTAGATGGTAATATTTATTAAAATTATATATTACTTGTGATAATGCTAAAGGTAACAGCCCTGCCAGAAGAAGCAAAAATCTGTGCCTGAACTTGACTTATTCTCA
>JAMXLQ010000208.1 GCA_024280975.1 Methanosarcina sp. | reverse complement strand
CAGCTTCTCTTGAAAAAGTTAGAGCGAGTATTTTTCCTGGTTCAATTCCCTGTTTCTCTATCATGAAGGCAATTTTTTCAGTTATTGTTTTAGTTTTGCCTGTACCTGCCCCTGCAAGAATCAGCAAGGGACCTGAAGTGTGTTCAACTGCTTCTTTTTGCCTGAGAGTGAGGGTTGAAAAGGACTCTTCTGACATGCGATTACCTGAGAAACTTACATTATTTAGATATCAGTTATTGTAATTTTTACAAAAAATTGGCTATTTATTAAAATACTTGACTATAATTTAGTAAATTTTAATATCAAATCTAATCGTCTTATATATTTCATCAGTACTTTACATATTATTTAACCTTAACTAATATTTGATACAAAGGATTGGAGAAAATTATCCGAAAGTTTGCAGAGAATAAGCAGGTAATAATCTTTACATGCCACCCTACACATGCTGAAATTCTTGGAGGAAACAAAATCCAATTGTAACAGAAAACTTTTAGCAGCAATGTTTTGGTGTTAAGTTGTAGTTATTTTTGTAGTAATTTTACATAATCGGAAAAAATAAAAGAAATTATACTGTCCGTATCAAAAACCGCGTAGAGGAAAATAAGAATAGACATATTGGGTTTTACGACAAGAAGATGGGTTGTAGAAAGGGTATATTCTTGGTTAAACAGATTCAGAAGACTACTTATTAGATGGGAAAAGAAAAATTGAGAATTATTATGCTATGGTTCAGCTCGCATGTTCATAGATACATTAAGAGCAGCAGGATTTTTCGGATAAATTTTTTAATAAAGGCATCGAGCTTTATTTCTTGTCCTAGCTTGCTCTATTGCTAACTTCAGCTTTTTCCTCTGAATAGGCTCAAATTCGGGATCTCGGCCATTGTCTGGAACAAAAATATGAGGTACACTATCGTTTAACAACTCTTCAGGGATACCCTTCTCAACGAAGTAGATAATGACTCTGTCATTCTCCGAAGGTGCGGCTTTTGCTTTCTTTTCAAGTGCAGCTATTCTGTTTTCAATGCTTCTTTTCATTGTACCCCTTCAATATTTCTTAGTTTCTGGATATTTCTTCGACCCCATTTAGATTTTTCATCAATATTCTCGATCAAAATTTTTAGCTTATGGTTAATTCCTTTCTTTTCAGGATGATTCATTGCTGTCACTTATATTATTTATTTTTTAATTTGAAACTTGACTTTTTCGTATTTGTACCCTATTTACTTTGCTAAGAATGTCTCTTAACTAGTGGTCCAGATTTTGGGATGCAGTCCTAAACGGCCTGTAAAGCCCCGTCTAAAATACAAACAATAAAAACAATAAGTTTTAACGAGGTGTATTGTGATACGGGATAAAGGTTGTTCAGATTTTTTTGAGAATAATGCAAGATGACTATCTTTTTAGTCATGGACATCCACTTAGGTTTGGAGGAATCAGGTCTTATTCGTGCCAAAAGTTATATCTATGCCTTACATTTACGAAAGGCATGAAAAAAACATTTTCCAATAAAATCCTCATTATTGGCTATGGCTCAGTTTCACAATGTACCCTACCCCTTTTACTGGATAAACTCGATGTTCCGCTAGAAAACATTACCTTAATTGATTTTGAAGACAAGTCAAAAGCCCTGAAAAAATATACTAATCAAGGATTAAGATTTGTCTGTGAAAAAATTACCCCGAAAAATTTGAATCAAGTTTTGTCACAATATATGGAAAATGAAGGCTTGATCATTGATCTTTCATGGAATATCGATGCCAATGACATCATTAAGTGGTGTCATGATCACAATGTATTGTACGTTAACACGTCTGTTGAAGTATGGGACCCTGCTGAGAAATTTTTAACTCAAAGTCTATTGGAAAAATCTCTTTATTTAAGACAAATGAGATTGCTTGAACTTTCCCGTGATTGGAAAGATGCGCCGACTGCTGTTGTTGACCATGGCGCAAATCCTGGCCTGATAACTCACTTCGTAAAGCAGGGCTTGCTGGATATTGCTGCCCACACCTGTGCTGATAAGAAAGTCTCTCCCGAAGATGAAAAAGAAATTGCCCTCCTTGCAAAAAACAGGAACTTTGCCCGCCTGTCTAAGAAATTGGGAATCAAAGTGATCCATTGTAGCGAGCGGGATACTCAAGTCGCAAATATGGCAAAGGAAGTTAATGAATTTGTAGGAACATGGAGCATCGAAGGATTGAGGGAAGAAGGAACTGCTCCGGTTGAAATAGCCTGGGGAACGCATGAGAGCAAATTGCCACCCATGGCGCATATACCTCCTTACGGATCGAAAAATGTGATTCTCTTGCCCCAGATGGGCATTAATACATGGGTCAGATCGTGGATACCAGATGAAGAAATTGTAGGTATGGCGATCCGTCATGGCGAATCATATGGCCTTTCAAAACTGTTAACTGTTTGGGAGGATGACAAGGCGATCTATCGGCCTACCGTACATTATGCTTATATGCCCTGTCATGATACACTTTCCTCTCTTTGCGAATTGCGTGGCCGGAATTATAAGCTTCAACCCAGACTAAGGATTATGACAAATGAAATCACATCTGGCGAGGATATAATGGGGGCACTCTTGATGGGCCATTCTTATAATTCCTGGTGGACTGGGAGTGCATTGAGCATTGAAGAGACCAGATCCCTTGCTCCCGGTCAGAATGCTACCACTCTTCAGGTAGCTGCAGGCATTGTTGCTGCTATACTCTGGATGCTTGAGAATCCGCGAGAAGGTATTAAAACACCTGAGGACTTGCCTCATGATTTTGTCCTGGATATTGCCAAACCGTATCTTGGGAAATTTATTTCCACGCCGTCGGATTGGACACCTCTTAAAAATCGCAAAATATTTTTCAAAGAAAATCCAGCCATGAAATACAATCCCAATCCATGGCAATTCGAAAATTTTCTTTTCGTAGGTTAATCCCAAGTAAACTACCCCTCCAGTGCAGACTGATATCTGTCGAGGAGGGGGTCTTTCCACTGTGCCTCTGCATAGATATAATATGGTAGAGCGTCGCACCCTTCAAGGGTGTGTGGATTGAAATTTTACTCTCTCTGGAGTCGAAAACCAAAATATCGGGATGATTTTTAATCAAAAGAAGATTGTCCTTGAGAAATATGAGAGGAATTGAAGAGATACAAGATCGAAGCGTTCATAAAAGTCAAGTTCGAAAAGTAAGAAAAACAAAAAAGAAATAAACTATCCTGAAGCGAGATGTTGCTGATAGCTATAAGCTTCTGGAAATTTTGAATTGGTCCTAAAGAGACGGATCTAGTGAGAGCAGTCTGGAAGTAACTTGACAAATTTCAAACATTAGTTATATAGTGTTGCAATATTCATTACAGGATAATTATGAGCTATGAAGATAAGAGATAGTCTCAAAGTTGTCAAGGGCTATATTCCAGTAACTGGCGGAAATGTATGGTATAAAATTGTCGGGGCAAATAGGAAGAAATATCCCGCTTTTGGTATTGCACAGTGGCCCTGGCGCACCTCATGATTGCCTTGAGCTTCTTGGAGGATCCAACTATTGGACATTATTCTTGTACTAAACTGAGAGCATCTGGACTTTTCGAGTAGGCTCTAAAGGATAATGGAGGGGTTACTGATCAATCTGGTTAAGACACTTTTGTCTTTCTTGTGTACTTAAAAGCAGTCTACGGCTTGTTTTCAATACTTTTCCTCCAGTCTTCCATTAAGTATGTTTGGAATCTATATATTTAGTATAGTACTAAGATTAAAGTTATAGATTCAGAATCCAGTTTATTAGGAATTCGTGCGTTCGAATCATACTTCTCGCACCAAATTTTTATCTACTTTCTTGTGATTTT
>JAMXLQ010000207.1 GCA_024280975.1 Methanosarcina sp. | reverse complement strand
TTGAAACTCCAGATAGTTGTTGGTATCTGGATAAGCGACTTGCAACAAAAACGAAGAACGCAACATTTAACCTGATTTTTTGAATTAAAACGACGGATTCGGATTGATTGATTTGAAATATTGATTGTTTTTCTTCTCTTTTATTTCTTCTCGTTGCCAAAAAGGCCAGTTATACGTTCTAATCCGGGACACCATCCTCTGCACCTTGACCCCTGTCTGTTTTACTTTGCAGCAAGGGCAAAAAGAGTTTCAGGTACTTTCGACAATCTAGGAGGCGATTAGATTTCGTGTCTGTTTGGTAGAGACACTTAAGTACACTATTAACTGTTATTTAACACTTTTATTTATTTTTTTGTTACTTTATAATTAACTAATATTAATGTATTCATACATAAACTGGGGAATCTACTTTTAAAGAATTTGGAATAAAAATTTGGTAGTATGTGGTTAACCGATAATTGGTTGACAGAGTATATTGATCTGATATTTGAATCAAGTCGAAGGATTTAAAAAGTCACAAGAGTATGAAAAAAGCTAACAATGCAGGAAAATAAAGAAGAAGTGCAGTGAAAGTAAATTTTAAGGTGGTAAAGCGGTACCCGATTCTCGGATAAAAAGCGAGAAAGATATGGCGGATTAATAGGCTGCCTTATGTGAAGAATAAATTGTGGATTGTGAGAATATGACATTTCGAGATACGAATCCTGAAGAACTTGACTTCCTTGTGGAAAAAGCTATGGAACTGGAAGCTATTGACGCAAAGATAATTCCCACTTATAAAGTGTTTGTAGAGAAAAGAGTGGTCTTAAAGTGCAGGGGCTGTATAGGATATGGGAAAAAGCTGACATGTCCTCCGCACGTTCCCACAGTTGACGAGTTTCGGGAGATACTTAATGAATACAAATACGCTCTGCTTGTCAAGTTCAGGTCGCCTGCAATTGCGGATGAAGAAATTGCAAAAGCCCCATACAAGACCTGGCTTGACCCGGCGGAGCCTGAGGAAACAAGGGAAAAAGCCGCTAAGTTCTGGGAAGATTATTTTGACTATAGCAAGAAAATGGCGTCCGCAATGCTAGAGCTTGAGAAGGCAGCTTTTAACGAAGGTTTCACCTTTGCAGTCGCATTTGTAAACGGTTCATGCAGGCTGTGTGAAAAATGCAATGTGGAAAAAGGGATCTGTATCCATTCAAATATGGCAAGAATTCCGGAGCACGCTGTCGGGATCAATATGAAGAAAACAGCTGCAGAATCCGGAATGCCCCTCGAATTTCCCATTAAAGGGCAGCCTGAACCAATGTCCATATTGTTAATCGACTGAGACTATTAGTCATAATTGAACGCTAATTGCGTATTAACTGATTAAATTTAGGACTAACGCACTTGAAAACCATAACTAAGCGTATCATACATTCTGGTGAAATTTAATTTTCATACCAGTGTGAGGTTTAATGCTACTGATTTTTCAATTCAAATGCGTTTAGTCCAGACTGTATATCATCAATAGCAGGGAGCACTATACTTTGTAATTTGTCAAAATAAAATATGAGAGATGATTTGACATTGCCCGTACTTAGCTTAATTGCCTGTCAAATGCTTGAAGATGAACTTGTATATGTTCTCTCAACCGATCAAGACTTAAAAAAATTGTTCGTAATTGAAAATAGTCAATCTATTAGCTTTGTTCGAAAGCTTACTTCCAAAAATTGTCGTTTCAAGCTTCTTCCTCTAGACAATGCATCTTCCGTTTTGAAAAAAAGAAATAGTTCTATGTCAGCTAAAATTCCAAATTTCCTTGTAAAGTTGCCCTTTTTTGGGACATTACACAATGATAATAATGAGAAGAGTAGGGGAATAACCACTTTAGTAGTAAACATCCTAAAATTTGGCTTACATGTAGACTGTGAATTTTTAAGATCTGAAATCTATCGAAGTATCAGGGAAATGGCCGAATTTTCAGATGGAATTCTTCTTTTCTATGGGAACTGTGGACACTCTCTAAGGAGCCTGGAAGCTGATTTTAAGGATCTTGATTGCTCTTTCTATTTTCTGAAAGACAAAAAAGGAGATATTGTGGAGGACTGCATAAGTGTAGCTCTCGGAGGCAACGATACCTATGCTAAAACTATGCAGACTGGAACCAGTACAGGTATGTTTTACCTGACCCCAATGTGGGCCTTTAATTGGAAAGAAATGATAAAAGAATCAGTCGGCAGTTATGATTTTAATAAAAGTGCCTTGAAAAGTCCATTATATAAAAAACTAGATAAAAAAGTTATCAAAATTAGTAATGAGATCTCTAAAGGAGAAGAGTTCAACAAAAATGTCCTGGAGTTTTCCCGGACTTTTGATATGCATATTGTTGAAATGGAAGGTAGTATGGATATAGCCAGGGAATCTTACCTGAACGCCAAGAAAAATATCCAAGAAAAATATCCAAGAAAAACTTCTCGTACTCAAAAAAGCAGCCAACGCCATATCCAAGAAGTGAATATTCTATTCTGTAAAATATACAAGCCCCCTGTAAAAGTTAAAGCAGGTCACAGCGTTTTTTGGATAGGCTTTTAGTGGACTACTTCTTTTAACGAATTACTTCTTTAATGAAAACTGCCTCTTTTTCGGGACTACTTTTTAACAGACTCCTGCTTTTAATGGACGACTTGTTTCTTGAGTCGATCCCAGCTCCAGGGCTCATCGAGGATATTAACGCTAACTTTTTCTATCCCGCCAACGCTCAGAACTTTTCGCCTGACCTGGTCCTTAAGGTAATCTGCCATAGGGCAGAGATTTGTTGTTAATACAAGGTTTACATCTACGCTGGTTCCACGTACGTTTATTTCCTTGACAAAACCCATTTCGACAATATCTATTCCAACCTCAGGGTCAATTACTTCTTTCAGCTGGGAATAGATTTGATCCTCTTTTCTGATTTCAATACTCTGTGGAGTTTTCCCGTGTCCGGAAATTAACTCTTCATGCTCTTTAAATTGCTCTTCCAGCCTGCTCAGCCGATCAAGCATCTGGCTCATCACGGTAAGTACAGGATCAGGCAGCTTATCATGGTCAAGTTGCCCTGCAGAAACCGAGGGCTGCGGCTCTGCAATCTTTGCAGGGACTCCCACAACTGTGGCTCCTGGTGGGACTGGCCGGATCACAACCGAACCGGCGCCTATTTTAGCGCCCCTTCCGACAGTAATTGGACCAAGTACGGATGCTCCTGAACCAATAACCACATCGTTTTCAATAGTAGGATGACGCTTTACCTTTTCCAGAGCTGTCCCGCCTAATACAACTCCCATATATATCAAAACGTCATCACCTACCTCAGCGGTTTCTCCGATCACTACTCCGGACCCATGGTCTATGAAAACTCGTCTTCCAAGCTTTGCCCCGGGATGAATTTCAATACCTGTTAACATCCTGGAGATGTGAGAGAGCAGACGAGCCAGAAAATAGAAGTGTTTATTCCACATCCAATGAGATGCCCGATGCACCCAGACAGCATGCAGGCCCGGATAGCAGCAGATTACCTCAAGCGTAGACCTTGCTGCGGGGTCTTTTTTAAAAACAGTCTTGATATCTTCCCTGATTCCCATTCGAAATCTTCCGATATTAATTGTCAAATTGATCGGTCAGCCAGTGTTAGATGGATTAGTTAAACAGTTACCGATAAATCAGTCAAACAGGTCAGTACTCAGGTAACGCTCTCCAGTATCAGGCAAG
>JAMXLQ010000206.1 GCA_024280975.1 Methanosarcina sp. | reverse complement strand
AAGCTTGCGAGAATCATATTCCCACAGATGTATCATTTAATACCCTCCAGTTAACGATAAAGATAAATTTTTTAATGTTTAATATTGGAATGAAAGTATAAATAACCCGAACAAAAGGAAAAAAGCAATCAGGTATTTGCCTCAGACACAGCTATCCTCCTTTTATCCAAGTTCTGAACGATCAAGAAATATGCCTGTCCCCAAATTGATTCCAGCTTTTTTGCACAATCTCCAATTTTCATTTCAGGTCCGATATTTTTTATAGTCTCTTGTTAAGGATGACTTCTTCTTCTCGACTTTTTCAAGTAGCGCTTTTCCTAGGTTCGAATAGTCTTTTTTCGTGGTTTTTTGGGCAAAAATAATTTCTTCTTCCTTGGTCTCAAATAGGTCTGAAAACTGGTCAAAAGCCTGAATTGAAGTATCAAGAAGCTTCTTCTGTCCAGACAAGTCTCCTGGGGAAAGCTCTCCTGCGCGTATGAGAAGCCCTACAAATTGTTCAAAGACCCCGAGAAGTTTCTGGTTTTCATTCTGTTCCCTGACTTCATCGGCCATTCTTGAGAGGTATCGCTCACTTTCAAGTTTTACTATGCCAGGTCTGTCGCTGAAAAGGATGAATAAAAGCGCCTGATAAAAAGGGTAATAAAACTCTGGAATATGGAGACCAACAGAGGCTTCAGATGCTTTTTTAAAGTAATTAACGGCTTCTTTTAGCCCGAAAATATAAGTAGCTTCGTTTTCTGCCTTTAGAGCTCTCCAGAGAGAAGCTCTTCCAAGCGAGCGAAAGGCATACCTTCGAACATAAACGTATGGATTTTTAGTAAGCGGCTGCAGGTCTCTCCAGGCCTGGGTTTTATCCGGCGCATGGAAAAAAGCAGATCCAAGTGTCCGCGTTGCCGTCCTCTGCACAAAACTATCGTTATGATCGGAAAGCCTTAGCAAGTCCTTCCAGGCTTTTGACTTATCGGGAACTTCTATATAGCCTGAGGATAGAGCAAGAACCGCTCCTTTCCGGACTTCCCGATCTTCAACTGATGTAAGCCTTACAAGTTCGTTCCAAGCTGCCTGCTTATTTTCAGAATAGGCAAAAGCAGCAGCAAGAAGTTCTGCTGCTCTCTTCCGGACATTGGCATTCTGACTTTCGGTAAGCTTGACAAGGTCGAAAAAAACTACGTTTTTTCCCTCAACTCCTGGAAAAACATCAGAAAATAAGTCTACAGCATCTCTTCTGATGCCTGTACTCTCAGGCCCGGAAAGCTCAGAGGTAGGCTTTTCAGGAATCTCAGAAGCAGGCTTTTTATTATCTTTTTCCCGAACCTGTAAATTAGCGGTTTTCTCGTTTTTATCACATAGTTCTGGATAAGCAGAAGCAAGCGCATCCACAACCTTTTGGAGTATAGAATTCTTCGTTTCAGCCAGGTGTATGAGCTCTAAATATGTCTCGCTCCTATTGGAAGTATGTGGAAAAACCTTCATGAGAATTCCGTATGCTGTGTTCCTCACGTCTTCGTCCTTGTCCCAGGAGAGCTCGATGAGTTCCTTCCAGAGTGAGTCTTTGTTATCCATACCTGGAAATAACGATACAAGCACATCAGAGGCCTCATTTCTGATATAGTCATCCCTGGCTCTTGCAAGGCTCAAGAAATCAGCCCAAACTTTTTTCTTGTCGGGTGTCTCGGGGAAAATAAAAACCAGGGCATCTATAGCCTGCTTTCGAATATGCCCATTCTCATCTCCTGTTAGCCTGAAGATCTCTTCCCAGGCTCTTCTCTTATCCTGAATATGAAAAAAAACTGACGGTAAAGCCAGAAGGGCTTCCTTCTGGACCTCAGGGTTTCCTGATACTGCAAGATCCAGCAGAGTTTCAAGAGTTTCATCCTTCATCTCTTCCGGCATCTGGGTATAAATAGCTCCAAGAGCCCGTGCAGCCTGCTCCCTAACGTTTTCATCCTCAGATTCGGTAGCCAGTTCAAGCACTCTATCCCAGGCTTCCTCTTTTTCCTCATCCGCCAGTTCCGGAAAAACTCTACTTAAAAGCAAAGCCGATTTCTCCCGCACATAAGAATATTCTGAAGATCCCATTTCAAGCAGGTCCTTCCATACCTGCTGCTTATCAGGGACTTCCGTTATTAAATAATGAAAAGAGTTGACAATTTCCCTGTTCACGTCCTCCATGCTTGATCTGGAGTTTATCAGCCCGGCAAGATCTTTCCATGCCTTATTTTTGTCTGTCATGAGGGGAAAAACGCTGACCAGAGCATTAGCTGCGGCCATCATCACTGACTCTGCCGGATAGACTGTCAGATTCACAAACTTATCCCATGCAAGCTTCTTATCCGGCACATTTGGAAAAACCGTTACAAGGGAATTAATAGCTTCCACTCTGACTGCATCGTCTCCGTCAGAACAAAGCCTTAACAGGTCTTCAAAAGCCTGTTTCCTGTTAGGCAAAGCCTCAAAAAAAGCTTCCAGCTGCTTTGCAGCCTTTAATCTCTCATCTGAAATCTGACTGAAAGTCTCATTATGTATCTCTGGCTGCTCACTCAAGAATTCCCACCAACTTTGCTCTAATGCCGTCTTATCTAAATATCCTTTATTTACAATATTCCAATCTGGCAGGTATCCTCATATAAGTATTGATTCCGAATTTTAGCTAGATGTAAAATTTATTAAAGTAAGACTGAGAATTAACTGTAGCCTTTCAGAGAATTAATTGCAATCATTATTAGTGAACACTAACTGGATAGCTGGATAAACTAGCCTCTTGATTAGGGTTCTCTAAGTCAAGGGCTTAGGATATAGTTTCTTTTGCGGATATTTATACACTCAATTCCATAGTTTTAGAAAAGTTTTCAGCTACAGATATCGCATTGTATTTATTGCATCATATTATTGTTTATTTCTGCTATTAAGAATTAATTTATTAGTCCAAAGTTGTTTAACTATGGACCTATTCACTGCTGAATTTAGGATTTATATAGTTGTGAGCTATATAGTTCGATGAAGATGTTAAGTCTACTCTATTAGTTTTGATTGAAATTAGAAGACGTAAGAGGTTAAAGAGAAAAAGGCCTCGAAGAGAAAACAAAAATAATTTGTGTTAAAATAGAAGGCTGAAATAATGCGGCAACAGGACGTAATAATTAAACAGCTGGCACAAAATATAGCAGATTTTATCGAACCTGTTATCCTTTATCTGGTCATCGGGTCTAAAAAAGCGGCTGAAGAGGCCTGCAAGCTAGTGGGGTCTAGAGTTTGGGAGACTAAAAGAAGATTATGGGAAAAGTTATGTTCAACAGATTGTGTTGAATTGAAAGAAGCTGCTGGAGATATGGTTATTGCGCCTTCTGATACGGATGTAAGGCAAGTTTTGATTCAGGAGATTTTGAAATTGCTTGAAAGAAACCCTGATTTAGCTAAAGAAGTTTCGTCTTTTATAGATTACAAAACAGCACAGAAGTTAATGACCGAAGATATTTTGGTCCGGAATATAAAACAGGATACAAAACAAGGTTCAAAACAAACTTTAATTAATCGAATCCGAGTACTTCAGGAATTTAACAGGCTGCTTGAAGTATTTATAGCGAGAAAGGGCATTTCTCAGGGTCTGGAGCTATCAATGCCGGACGCTGAAAGACCTGCTCCTAGCCTAAAAATCGGCGAAAAGACTGCCAGTGACTTACGAATGGAGCAAATTGCAGAAATTAGACAAGTCAAAAAAGTTGATTTTGCAAAAATTGGTGTCGAAAAGACCGATACTGAGATTCAAAACGAATTTCAAAAGACAAATACCCTTTTATCGATTATCTCCCACCTAGAGAAGCCAGAAAAAGAAGAAATTACGGAAGAAGCCCTTGATTTTGCCTCACAGATCCAATATGGAGATTTAAGGTCACAGGCTCTCTCCCTGATTGTCCTTTACCTTGATGGGGCAAAAAAAGCTGAATATATTGAAAAAGCGCTTGAATCTGTGTCCCATGTCCAGGATGAGAACGAAAGAGCCCTTGTCCTTTCTTCACTTCTCCCTCACCTGAGAGGGTCAGGCAAAGAAGAACTTATTGAAAATATCTTTTGCTTCTCTCATCATCTTAAATACGGGGATACAAAATTCCAGATCCTTTCCTCGCTTGTTCCGCATCTTTACGGCTTAAAAAATGAAACCGCTATCGAAAAGGCTCTTGAACTGATAGAGGTGATTTTCTCCGACTATCAAAAGGTACAGGCTCTTTCGTTTCTCATTCCATACCTGAATGGGCAAAGAAGAGAAGAGATTATAGAACAAGCCCTTGAGTTAGCTTCCGGTCTTAAAGATAAAGACATGAGGCCGGAAGCTCTCTCATATATTCTCCCGCATCTGGACGAACCTACAAGAGAAGAACTTCTTAAAAAAGCCCTTAATCTGGCATTCGAGATTAAGTCTGAATCTCAAAAAGCTGAAGCTCTATCCTCACTTGCTCCGTATCTCGATGAGTTGTAAAGAAAAAACTATGAGTAAAACTTTAACTTTGAAATTGTTCTAAAACAATGGCTCTAAAACAATTATTCAATATCGACTTTGAGGAGACTTATCCAAACGGAATCTGGAACTTTTTAGCTCAATTACCACAGGAGAAAAGATCCACCAACTCGCAACCAGGGCAATGATACAAATTGGAAATCAGGTATCTGGTGCAGGCGCATTGCGCCTGCCCTTTTATTTATTGAACACCTTCTTGATTTTACCTTTCTTCTCCTGGATGCTTATTTTAAAAGCTGCTCCGCGAGAGGTACAAGAACGGCCGGGATACAGCAATAGGGCTGCATTTTTATTGAATTCAAATTTAATTTTCTGGAAACATACATCTTTATATAACTCTAAATTTACCTTCTGCCATGAATAATGGTACTACTAGAGCAAATATTAAAGAAGGAATGAATGTAGGGATTGTCTTAAAAGAGGACCAGAGAACAGGAAAAATTACCCAGGGCATTGTAAAGAGAATTTTGACCAATTCTTCAACTCATCCGCATGGAATAAAAGTCCAATTAACGAATGGTCAGGTTGGAAGAGTTAAGGAAATTTACTAAAATTTACAGGGCGAGCTATTTTCAAAACAATAATACTCATTATAAAACTCTTAGGACTACGTTCTCCAGTTCTGGTTATTACTTAAATTATAAAAATCGTCAGTTCGCTCGATAGAAAAAAAGCAAATGGCAGAAACAAATTACATAGGAAGAAAACATGCTAAAAGTTATTGCTTCAAATATATTCTTCATTGCTGCATCAAGGCTTAGCAGGGAGATTGGGAAAGTATTTACACAGCATGAGGAGCAAAAGCAGGTCATCGTCACTGAAGAGATGTTGCAAAAACTGCCAGACCCTGTGAAAAGATATCTTGAGTACACAGGGGTGGTTGGCAAGCCTATGGTTCAAACGGTCCGGCTCAAGCAAGTTGGAAAAATCCGGAAAGATGCAACACAACCTTGGATGAACTTTGAGGCTAAACAATATTATTCAGTAAGCTCGCCGAGCTTTGTCTGGATTGCACACATGAAAGTTTTTGGTTTGCCACTGGTGCGAGTGAGAGATTATTACATGGAAGGCAGGGGCAATATTCTGGTGAAGGCACTTTCATTATTCACAGTTGCAGATTCCGGAGGCGAGAAAATGGATCAGGGAGCAATGATGCGTTATCTTAATGAAATGATGTGGTTTCCATCAGCTTTTCTCGGAAAGAACATTTCTTTTGAATCCATTGATGCCAGTTCGGCGAGAGTAACATTGAGAGATCTGGACAAAAGCGTAACAGCTACAATGTATTTTGACGACGAAGGAAAATTGACAAACTTCATAGCTCCGCGGTATCGAGACATGGGCAACAATAAGTTTGAATTGGAGAATTGGTCAACTCCGATTCGAGAATATGGTGAATTCGAGGGACTGAAACTTCCCATAAAGGGCGTAGGCGTCTGGAATTTAAAAGAAGGCGATCTGGAGTACATTGATGTAACAGTAATTGATTTAAAGTATAACCCGGAAGGGCCGTATTGAGAAAGCAAATTAGGATGCAAATAGCGCTCTTCATCTTCAGGCCATCTTTTTAATCGTCTCCATAATAATCTTCAGGCAATCTTTTTAATAATCTCCAAAACAATCTTCAGGCCACCTTTCTAAATCTTAGTTTATAGCTCTCCTGCTCTCAGTTCTACTATATACGGGTCATAGGCTGCAGTTGAGACTCCTAAACAGCGTGCAATATAATAATCTGCAACAATGCAGGCTTGCTGCTCACGATTATACTCTCGGAAATGCTTTTTTTCACCGGGCCTATATTTATATCCTGTACTTGCCTGCGCATGAAGGGCTTCAACCAGATATTGTGAACCTGCATGTTCCATCTGCGCGACATGAGTTAATTCATGTATCAGCCATTTCATATCGGAGTTGCCTGCGGCCGTGTTAAGCTTTCTATTGAAATTGATTGTGTGGAAGGTCGCAACCCCCATACCTGAGCATTTTTTTAGCTTTGCTCCCAACCAGGCGATGAATGAAGCCTCGTCGATGTGCACCTCCCGATAATTGAGTATGTTCTCAAATACGCTTCGAGCCTCCTGTTGCTCTGTTTCAGTTAGGCTCCGGGTATTAGGCTTAACAACTTGCCACAAAAGATCCATAAGCTCAGGGAGGGCACAAACATCAAGAATTTTTGCGATAACCTGGCCAACCCTAAAAACAAGGGATAACAGTCCATATCGTATCAATTTGTAGAAATCCTCGTCTCGCTGCCAGATTAAGGTTTTAACGGCTTTCAAATAACCACCGACTATGAATTACTTTTCGGGCCCCAATCCTCTTGATTTCTAATTGTACGCTATAAGGGAAGATATCTACCACAGAGACAAAGACTCGAATCTTTGACAAAGCCTTTTCAGCCTTCTCAACTTTTCAGCGCCTTTAGCTTTCTCAGCGTTATCTTCTTGTGTAAATTAAATACAGATTTTATCGTAAATATATTTTTGAGACGGACAAGAAGTTTATTTCTTTTGGAAGGAACAGCGCGGAGAAGGATAGTTTCTGAAAATTGTTGATGGTTTAGTTTTGTCTGAGGATTATAAACTATAACTCGTTAGTTAGCCTAACTTTAGAAAGCCTTTGATAATTCAACTTGCAGCAATCTCCAGGTCTAAGAATTCAAGTCAACATCATAAAAAAGTTGCAATTCACTCCATAGCTTCTGTTTTATATTTCAGTATTAATACTAAAATATATCCAGATTTGGATACAGCCAGCATAAATAAGAAATCAACACCTACAAAAAAATTTGGTACAGATTGCAGAAAATAGATTTTGACAGAAAAAACGGTGAACAAAAACTAGAATTCAGGGTTAAAATGGGTTCGTGATATTAAGAAAATTCAAAGTTAGCGGAAGCTTTCTAATAGCTTTTCAGGCGCTGTCTTTCCTTAATTTTCTATTTATTTGTTCCGTTGACTCGTGAAATTATATTTATAAATAATATTAAATAGCATTGAATACAATTATTAGATCTAATCAATATTTTATTACTCACTTTGTTGAAGTTTAGCAAAGTGAGTTATGGGTGGGGATTATAAACTTATCGCATTTCGTAATCACCTAAACTATTAGTGATTAAGTGATAGTGATCAAGTGATTACCTGCGCCTGATAAACAACTATATTTTATGGATTCTTGTATATATACTTTTCTGTAATACATATACATCTGAATCT
>JAMXLQ010000205.1 GCA_024280975.1 Methanosarcina sp. | reverse complement strand
TTAACGAAATTTGTGACTAATTTTTGCGGAGTAAGTATGAGTTTTACGCTTAATATCGAAACTAGTTTCTCCTCTCAGGAAATGACTGAGGCTATTCGTTCGGCTCTTGAGCACGAAAAACATGTTGCTAAGTATAAGATCAAACGTTATTCTACAATCTGCAAGAATTTCGAAACAAAATTCGGGTTCAGTTCTGCTGAGCTCCGGACAAAGTTTGAAACTGCAAATACAAGTAAAGAAAGCAGTTTTTTCGATTGGTATGCAGCAAAAAGAGGACTGGACCATTGGAACAAAAGACTTGAAATTCTTTCAGGCATTTCTTTTTGAATAGCGAGTTTAAGGATTCAGTCACTTTATTCAATGATTTGTCGGCGCGATTTTGCCTTTTAAAATTTTGTTTGAATACTCCTATTTTTTCCTGTGGAGTTTACTTATTTTTTCTTATGTCATGTTCCAACCTGTTTTCGTTGTAATATTAAAATACAGCTACCAAATTATTTATTTATGTGTATGCGTATTACAGAGTTAATCATTTTTCCATCATGGGAGTAATTACGCTTAATACCTAATTCGTTATCTTATTCATTGATTTATCTGAAAATCAATTCCCTCTCTTTCCGGCGATTTTGGGTATTGTGTTTTCTGTTGTAAAATAAGTTGAGGTGTTTAATGTGGTCAAAACTATTTTGAAAAGTATGATAGGAGAAGCTCTCATAGGTTCTGGTCCGGAAATTGCACACATAGACCTGGTTATCGGACCTAGAGGAGGGCCAGTCGAAACAGCATTTATAAACTCTCTCGCAATGCCCAGGCAGGGTCATACCCCACTTCTTGCAGTGCTGGAACCAAATATCCAGCCCAAGCCTGTAACTCTGCTCGTAAACAAGGTAACGATAAAAAATATCTCGCAAGCTGCCCTTATGTTTGGGCCTGCTCAAGCTGCGGTTGCAAAAGCGGTCATGGATTCCGTGGCTGATGGCGTGCTCCCTGAAGAGCAAGCTGATGACACTTTTATTATCGTCTCCGTATTTATTGAATGGGACGCAAAAGATAAGGATAAAGTTTACGAATACAACTATAAAGCAACAAAGCTTGCAATAGCAAGGGCCATGGAAGGCAGGCCTACAGTCGAAGAGGCTCTTGCGAAAAAGGATTCAGCAAAACATCCGTTTGCTTGATTGATAGTTCTGCGTAATTAATTTCAAAAGCAATTTAGGTTGAAATCTAATTTATTAGCTGACAGATAGGATTTCAGAGATTTTGATCTACTCCTGAGAGAGATTTTGCCTTCAGTCTTTCCATGGAGCCTAAGATCTTTCGAATAGAGAGGCTTACAGGCGTTTTTCCAGCCTTTCTTATTTTTGCAGAGTATAGGGCACTGATACTGTATGGAAGGTATCCTGAGCAACTGGTCTCTTTAGGATAATAAGACCTAAAATACATGACAGGTTATAATGCTCTACTTCAACGACAGGTTATAACGCTGAACTTCGGGTCTGAATTCCCAATGTTTGCTCTTTCTCCTCGAGAATTTTTCAATAAAAAAGGCCAGAAAGATAAAATTTATTATAATATTTCTAACAATAAACTAGGAAGGGATATTTGTAGTAGACTTAATCTTTTTTTTCGCGCTATGGGATAATTCAGTCTTTTTTTCTTTATAGGACAATTTCATGTCTCAAAATATCTTCCTTCCAAAGTTATTTCCTACTTTTTGCTTTTAGTTTCTGGATTTTTCTGTCTCTTCCTGTGAGGTGCGAAGCTACCAAATAACGTAATATCAACTGTTTTTAGACGCGTTCTATCTAAATTTCTTGATTTTGTGTGTCTGTAAATCAGGTTTAGGACTAGGTTTTTTAGAAGACTCTGGCCCACCTGGTACTATGTAAGACTAATTGAAGGTTAAAAATAAACTATAGAAAAAGCCCCAAAAAAGGATTGCAGGAATAATAATTTCTCAAAAATTTTATAGTCTCTTCCCGTTGTTGTTTTTTCTTGATCCTTTGCTGAGAAAGTTCTTGTGAGGACTAAAAATTCTGAGCTATGATTATTTTTACAGGCCTTATCCTTTCCAGGATATTTCCGGCCTTAAAAAAGACCGGAATGGATGTAGAAAACTAAAGTACTGTGTAAATAATAAATGTGCGGGTAGATAAATATTTATAATAAGTATAAGTAGTTTATATTGAGGTAAAAACATAAGAACTTTACAGTGGGGGAATCACATAAATGAAAATTCGAGTAGTTAGTTCCAGAGAAGAAATATTTACCCTCAATCCTAATGAGCGTGTTGTTCACCTGGCCTTCAGGCCTTCGAACAAAGACATTTTTGCACTGGTTGAAACCTGCCCGAAAATTGAGGTAATTCAGTTACCCAAATCTTACAGGCGTACGGTTTCAAAATCTATAGAAATGTTCCTAGAGATGCAGAGAATTCAGCTTATCGAAGGCGATGTCTGGGGCCACAGGAAGGATATTAACGAATATTACAGTATTCCTTCCTCAGTTATTGAGAAAATAAGGGAACTGAAATCGGAAGGCACACCTGCTGAGAGAATCGAAGAAAAGGTTGCAAGGGAAAGCAAACTCAATCCTGAGATGGTTGCTTATATCCTGACAAAGGAAGCTTCTGCCTGAATATATCAGGCCGGAATTCCACCAAATTCTTGAGTACAGGTAAAGCCATACAAATAGTCTTGAACTTTTGAAGATCCCATCATTATCCAGTTCCAGCTTAAGCATTCAAGTTAAAGAGCCTGAGAAGGCTCCCTGGCCCTGAAGTAGCGTGAGCTTTTTAGGGCAGGGAGACTCCGTGTGTTTTTTAGTTGTAAATCATTTTGTCTTGTTCCTTTTACATATTAAGTAATTTTTTGTTCACTCCTTATTTTCTACTCAACTCCTATATAAAAGAATAATATGAAAGAAATCTCGACAGTGGGTTTAAATAAAATAGTAGAAAACAGTAGTAACTTATATACCTTTGATAACTCTAATCTCTTTAGCCACAGAAAACTCGAAAGGAGATTAAAGGGTTGCAACTAGAACTTTTAGAGCTGATTTTTCTTTCCGACAAGCGAAAGCAGTTATTGCTCTTTCTAAAAGACGGACCAAAAAATATGGATGAAATCAAAGGAGTCCTTGATGTAACGTCCACTGCCATTCTACCTCAGATAAAAAAATTAAAAGAAAAATCCCTGGTTGTTCAAGAGGACAAAAACTACAAACTCTCACTTATAGGAAAAGTCCTTGTTGAAAAAATGCAGCCCCTTGTCAGTATAATTGAAGTTTTCGAAGACAATTTTGACTACTGGACTGAAAGAGATCTTCAGGGAATTCCCCTTTCTTTCCGAAAGCGGCTTGGAGAGCTCAGAAATTGTAAATTGATTCAGCCCGATCTGGACAGAATGTTCGAGCTTGATCCGGAAATTGTTGAAAATCTTTCTAAATCGGGTAGTATTCTTGAATGTATAGCCTATTTTGATCCCTCTCTTATTTCCCTATGCCAAGAATTTGCCAAAGGTGGAGTCAAACTCTCCTTTCTTATGTCCGGACCTGTTTTTCAGCATTATTCTAATGATTATCTCGAAGACTTTCGGAATATGCTGGCCTTCGAAAACGTGAAGTTTTTTCTGTATTCAGGAGAACTCAGGATAGCGAATCTCACTGTAACCGATAGATTTTTCATGTTTTCCCTTTTCCCGAAAAATCAAAAACATTTCGATAGAGAAAGCCTGATAAGTTATGAGCCCTCAACTCTTAAGTTCGGAAATGAGCTTTTTGATGAGTTGCTCAGGGATTCTACACAGATAACTCAGATACCACACGAATAAATTATAAATTATAATTTCTCAAAATAAGGGTTAAAAAATTGAAGACTTTGCCATACTCAAATCGCCTCCAGGATCCTACAACCTTTTTTAAAAAAGACTTGACCGCAAACCTTTCTCAAAAGGTTTGATCGCAACCTTTCCGGTGGA
Source organism: Methanosarcina sp. (assembly GCA_024280975.1). GTDB lineage: Archaea > Halobacteriota > Methanosarcinia > Methanosarcinales > Methanosarcinaceae > Methanosarcina. The sequence goes on along the minus strand of JAMXLQ010000205.1, from coordinate 1,227 downwards.
AAGTTTGACTAAAGGTCCTAAGCGGGGTGCAATGCAAGCCTTTTGAGAAATGCTTGATCGCAAATTTTTAAGAAAAGTTTGATCAAAACCGGTAAACAGCGTGATCACAAGCCTTTTCAAAAAAGGCTTGAGCGAAAACGGCATTTTCTGCGTGATAAACCGGCGCAACGGTTTTGATCAACTGGCGCAACGGTTGAGGTGAAACGCTTGCGCTCAAGAAGTCTAATTTTCGAAGCTATTGGCACGACGTCTATTCTGTACTATTGACCTTTTCCGTGAATGGAAAGTGAAGTATAAATTAATACCAGTTAAGACACGGAAAAAGAAACAGGGAAATTTTTTCGTTTTTTCCGTACCTTCGGTGGTATAGAGCTTGAGTTAGTTTTCAAGCTAGTTATTTTTTATTGATCATGGGACTTAAAGTAAGCCATATCTATCAAGTTCATGTTGCGCTCAAAATTAAGTTAACTCGGTGTTCCCTGTGGTTGTGGTGTTTTGCTGCTTCTGTGCTTTAGTTTTTCGGCAATGTCGACACCAAGCCTTTTGCATTCTTGCACGTCCTTATCTGTGGGCTTATGCAGTATCCTGAGTACAGGATCTATAACAGTCATTCCCATCTCTCGCATTTTTTCAGCTATCATGATAGGCGCTTCTCCGCTCCATCCATAAGATCCGAAAGCAGCTCCTAATTTCCCTTTTGGGTTTGTGGAGGCAAGAGTCTCATCCATGAATTTTTCCATGGGCTGCAACATCTTATAGTAAAAAGTCGATGAGCCAACTGCAATTGCATCGGCTTCATTGAGGTCTTCGAGTTTTACGTCATAAAAGCTAACAGCTTTTGCATCTATATGTTTTGATTCAATTCCACTAGCTATTGCTTCGGCCATAATTTTTGTATTCCCCGAAGTACTGAGATAAACTACTATTGCTTTCAATCTTATCCCCCATCCGGTGTAGAATTTTATATTAATGCCAATAACGGACAAAAGTGATCAAAATAGACTTGCATATTTCCCGGTCTTTGGGAAATAAGGCAAAGCCTGAGATCTTCTCACTTTTCAAGCCTGCATAAATTATAGCATTATTTATAAAAATTATTTTAAATAAGGATTTCGTCCAGAGTCAGGTTGATCTTATCCACAAAAAAAGCGCTTATCCAAGGTCTGCCACAATACGGATAGGGGCTATATAATTTACTGCTTGAAGAGCTACACTCTCAAGAAAATT
>JAMXLQ010000204.1 GCA_024280975.1 Methanosarcina sp. | reverse complement strand
ACTCTCTTTCTCAGTTCAAGTTTTATCAAAAGCCTTGTAGGCCTTGGAGCAGAGGTTATCATATGGAGAGGATTAGGGCCCAATCTCAAGTCCATTAGAAGGTTGGCAAAAGTTTCTTTAGCAAACTGCCATTTTGCAAGCTCGTTATACATTTCCTGCAAGCTAAGTTTCATCACAAAATATAATTTAATATTTTTCAGAGACTTTTAATTCAATCTTTTATAGAGCCTTTAATTTTGGGTAAAACTGGTAAGATTGGTAAGACCTCATTAAACCGTTATTGTTTTTCAGAAAAATTAGGTAAGACGGAGGGTAATTCTAGGTAAGACTGTCTTACCAGAGGAACATTTATGATAAGGAATAGGATAAATTTTTGACTAGAATCAAAACAGAATCAATGTGAGTAAAAATTAGAAAGGATATCGACTTAATCTTTATGCCAATACTCTTCTACAGAGTCGTCCTATCGCTCTTTTTCTCGAATTTCGCAAGAGAGAAGATCAGCATTGTTAGCCTCATGCACAATAACATGGACAGTTTCTGATGATTTTATGTCCAATGACACCTCCATTGTATCGCAAAATCTACCTTGTGCACATGCCATTCTGTTTCAACCAGAGACCCATTTTTCCGAACCTTTCAGTAAGCCTTTTGATATCGCAGATTATTTCCATTACGTTATCCGAAACCTGTGCACAGAGCCTTAATTCACAGGCAAAAGGCAGCATCTAGACAGAGCTTATAAGCCTGTTATATTGGCATTGCAGAACGAACTCCATATTCTTTTGCTTCATATGAGCAAGAATATACAACACCCCTACCTTTTCCTCTCTTTGGATCTGCACCTACTACGACAGGAAGCCCTGCTAGATCAAGGCTTTTCTCTGACCTCTACGGATACAAAAAAACTATCCATGTCTTTTATCCTAGTGTTACAGCTTACCTTTGATTCTTTAACACTTCCCAAGCTGCGAATATTTAAATAAAAATTGCGTAATAATAATCTTATAAGCTTTTACACAGAGCTCATCTTTAGCGACTCAAGGTTAAAATGTAAGCGCCGTACAATGGGGGTGGTGAAGTCCGAGTTTCGGTAGATGTCATAACAGTGCGCAACGGCATCGAGAAGCTCGGGAAGGCGCCCGTGAACCAGGAGACCGTTCTCAACGACAACATCGCGTTCAAGAAGGCGAGGTAGGAGCAGCAAGTGCATCAGGGGCGCGTACCAACATTCAGGTAGCTCGCCGAGTTAACTCACGCACAAGGAGATACGGAAATGAGCAAAGACAATCAAACCGAAGTTCAGATGACTGTTCAGGACGCTACGTACAACCTTTTGCGCAATCTCGGATTGACGACCATATTCGGAAACCTAGGATCCACTGAACAGCCGTTTCTGAAGAATTTTCCGAAAGATTTTCAATATGTACTTGGCCTGCAGGAGGCGTCGTTCTTTCGGCCGATGGTCCAACGGTGATCACGATTCGTATTGCTCAAGAGGATCGGCCATTGGTACCGCCCGTAAGCGCAAGTGGATCTTAATGGTGCTTGAAGTTATTATGTCATCCCTCAGGAAATAGTGAAGCTATCTACTTCATTCTTATCTCCGTGGTATTCCCGGTAAACTACATACTTACTATTTGCCTTTTTAACTAATCTAGCCCCAAGCCCACTGTTTTCCCACTTTTCTTTACACTTCTCTGATTTGATTTACATATCCCGAAATAGGGCTCTGTCAAATTATCGGGAGTCCGCAACAATGCAAAAACAAATTGGACTTCTATTGACAAGTTTTAAAAATAAAATAAAAAAATGTTACTAACATAGTAAGTATATTGTTAAACAACCCTATCAAAAAATAGGTACGTCCGCAGTAGTTAAAAAAAGGATAGATTTTAAATTAAAAGTTTAATTTGAGAGTCTCAACACAAATCGCGGAGAACGTGGAAATATCTAAAGTAGTTTCTGGTCATTTTGCCGTAGCATTTGCTGCATCTGTTATCAGCTTTGTGACATCAGTTGGGTGTGAAACCATAGCAGCGTGACTGGCAGGTATTGAGATAACTTCCCTGGCTCCTATTCGTTTTGCCGTAAAGCGCTCCAGTTCTGGATTGATCATTCTATCGTTCTCTGATACCAGATACCAGGAGGGTTTGGACTTCCAAGCAGCCTGAGTAACATTTTCATTGAAACTACTTGCTGAAATCGGTTTTTGTACTGCGGACATGACACGGGCTTGAACAGGATCAACATCCTGAGCGAAGGATTCCGGAAAAGCTTTTGTATCTATCCATAAGAAGCCCTCAGCATCAGGGTGGATATTTGCCTGACCTGGTGCAACTGGCATTTGTCCACTGAGTTCACTGATAGATTCTCCTACATCAGGTGCAAACGCGGAAATATAAACCAGTCCGGTAACATTTGACTCGTTAGCTCCCGCTACGGTTATAACTACGCCACCGTATGAGTGACCTACAAGAATTGTGGGTCCACTTTGCATAGCTAATACGCGGCGTGTTGTCGCAACATCATCAGCCAGAGATGTCAAAGGCATCTGTACAGCTGTGACGTTGTAGCCTTGGTCTTGAAGTAGCAAAATAACCTTGCTCCAGCTTGATCCATCGGCAAATGCTCCATGAA
>JAMXLQ010000203.1 GCA_024280975.1 Methanosarcina sp. | reverse complement strand
TTAACGACTCTAAAGCAACTTATTTTATCCAGGCAGGTTCCGCCTTAATCTTCTTAAGTGTAGTCGAATCAATATCTCTTTTTTATTTCAGAGTCTTCAGGCAGATTAAAAAATACTCTTACTTTACCCTCTTCGAAACGTTTGGGAAGTTATTTTTCATACTACTCCTTGTCAAAATGGGATACGGACTTTTAGGCGTGATAGTCGCAACCCTGTTTGTACAGAGTTCAATTTTGTTAATTTCTCTCGTGATAATAATATCGCAGATAGGATTTATTATTCCTAGGTTTACTCACATAAAGGAGTATCTGCAATTTTCCCTTCCTTTAACTCCCAGTGCTCTTGTAAGGTGGGTCACAGAATCAAGTGACAGATTTCTGGTAACTTATTTTCTAGGTCTTGGGAGCGCGGGTGTATATTCAGCAGCTTATTCCATAGGAACTCTCATCCAGCTTCTTGTAAGTCCTCTTCAAATTATTCTTCTCCCTGAGCTTTCAAAATTGTTTGATGAAGATAAGCTTGATCAGGTAAGAATCTACTTATCGAATTCATTGAGATATTTCCTTTTTATTACCATTCCAGCTGTTTTTGGCCTTTCTGCTCTTGCAAAACCCCTTCTCGGAATTTTTACGACTCAAGACTTCCTTTCAGGCTGGCTTGTAATTCCAATTGTTGCACTTTCGGGCCTTTTGGCCGGAATTTTTCAAATTTTTGTCAATATAATGTTTCTTGTAAAAGAAACGAAATCTACGACTTACATCAATATTATTGCTGCAGTTTCGAACGTATTGCTCAACCTTTTGCTCATACCTTCAATTGGCTTTATCGGGGCAGCATTATCGACCCTAATTTCTTATCTTTTAATGATTGTACTCTGTATCTACGTATCTACGAAGCATTTTGTGTTTGACTATTGTTATTATGACATTGTAAAAAGTATCTTCTCTTCTTTTGCGATGTATCTATTTGTTTCTCACTTTACTATTTCAAATATCTATGAACTTTTTGGAGTAGCAGCAATGGGAGCATTTATCTATATCTTTTTAATGCTTATCATTGGTGGTTTTAGCAAATGCGAATTTCCTACTGTAATAAAGTATACTCCCCCAAAAATATAATAGTAATAACACTTTTCGTGATTTATTTTTTAAATATAAGTAAGACTTACGCGGTTGAATCTTTTTTCTGCAAATTATGTTAAAACCCACATTCCGCAAAGATACACAAAAATGCCGCCTATTTTCTCAATATGGCAGTATATTAAAAATTGAACTCAATAATCGCGGACAAATCGGAAAAATAAATTCTATATCTATGTACCTCTGTGGAATGTAGGTTAAAATATAATCGCTACTCGTTCGTATTCGGTTAATGAATCTGTTAACGTCAAAATGACTACAGCAATCCTCTATACATCTCGATTTCCATTTATATGTTTACAGAAACAGCAACAAAAATAACACATTTCTTATAGATCGTATCTTAACCGAATACAAATTCCTTTCCAAGAGCTGCATTTCATCTGAGAGTAGAACACTTCTGTATATCATTATACTTGCTGGGCTCTTAGAATAAAACATTGGTTTTTGTCGGGATCATGATTTTTATGGTTAGAAATACTTACTTTGGAACTACTTAGTTTAAAGTAGTAATATATAGAATATATCCAAAAGATATATAATAAACTTATTTTATTTATATTAGAGGAGGTCTCTAGTAATTCGATTCCAAAATACTCACAACCCAAACTTTTTAATTTGTCCATTGGTCGGCTGTTTCTCATCTCCATTATGGATTTATTTTGAAATCGATAAACTAGTACCTTCATACAGACCGATATGGGCTGCAGGTATTTATCATCTGCAATCCACAAGGAGTTCATCTAAAACCAATTATTATTGTAATAGTTTCTGGGATATCAATTATTTTTTCGGGCTTTTCAATCCTATTCTTTCTTCATCAAACTTGAATTTCTGTGGGTTTAGGTCAATATAGTTATCCATTGATAGTTTATTTTTGAAAATGGTTGAAAAAAGTAAGACTTCTGTTAAGGATGGCAGTTTAGAATTCTTGCCAAACGTCTCTAAATTAATTTTTTATCTGTTTATGTACCCTGTGGCTATTTCTCTCAAAGGCTATCCAAAAATCAATATTTGATAGTTATTTATCATTTTTTTCAAAGAGAGAAGGATACTTCTCTTTTAATTTTATGAAAAGTTTTTCATCTAATTTTGCATTATAAAGGGTTTTTACATTAGAAAGCTGGTCAATTGATAAACGCTGGGCTCCTTCTAGATTTGCCTCTTTAAATTTAGCTCCTTGAAGATTAGCCTTTCTAAAGTTAACCCTTTGAAGATCAGCTCCATTAAAATTAGCTTCATTGAGGTTAGCTCTTTGAAGATTAGCCTCCTCAAGTTTAGATTTTATAAGGTTAGCTTTTTGAAGGTCAGCCCCTTCAAGGTTAGCCCTTTGAAGTTTGGCCTTTATAAGTTTAGCTTTTATAAGCTTAGCTCCTTCAAGGTTAGCTCCTTTAAGTTTTGTCTCTTCAAGGTTAGCTTCCTCAAAATTAGCCCCTCTAAAGTTAGTTTCTTTAAGTTTAGCCCTTTCGAGGTTAGCCTTTCTAAGATCAGCTCCTTCAAGGTTAGCCCCTCTAAGGTCAGTTCTTAGGAGATTAGCCTCTTTAAGATTAACTCCTTGAAGGTCAGCTTCTTGGAGATTAGCCTCTTCAAGGTCAGCTCCTTGAAGATCGGATTCTTGGAGGTTAGCCTTTTCAAGGTCAGCTTTTTTAAGGTTAGTTTCTTGGAAGTTAGTCCCTTGAAGATTAGCTTTTTCAAGTTCAGCTCCTTGAAGGTCAACTCCTTGAAGGTTAGCCTCTTGAAGGTTAGCTCCTTGAAGATCAGCTCCATAAAATATAGCCCCTTGAAGGTTAGCCCTTTGAAGATTAGCCTCTTGGAGGTTAACCTCTTGAAGGTTAGCTTCTTGAAGGTTAGCCCCTCTAAGGTCAGCCCCTTCAAGGTTAGCCCCTTGAAGGTTAGCTTTTATAAGATTAGCCTCTTCAAGGTCAGCTCCATAAAGTGTAGCCATTTGAAGATTAGTTTCTTGAAGGTTGGCTCCCTGAAGGATAGCTTCTTGAAGGTTAGCTTCTTGAAGGTTAGCTCCTTGAAAGTTAGCTTTTTCAAGGTTAGATCCTTTAAAGTCAGCTCCTTTTAGGTTAGCACCTACATAATCTGCTTTTTCAAGATTAGCCTTTTTAACATTCATATTAACCCAACTCACATATAATCAGTACGTACTCTATCATATAGGTTTGTTTTATATAGGCCTATTTTATACAGATTCCTGTCATTACCAATGTTTATAAGTCTCCAGATACGTATTCTTAAATATGTAGTCGTAAAACCCTCTAAATACTACTGATTTTTAGTTTTTTCTTTCAGATATTAAGAGGAAAATCTGAAGCCATGAGCTTCTATTGGGGATATGGCATGGTTGAAAAAAAATCGATAGTTAGGGAACTTGGAGAAGAGGAGCTCCTTCTTCCCGAGCTTGTGAACTCTGCTCTCACTGCAAACGACAAAATCAAATATTACTTCACTCTCCTGCAAACTGCCAGGGATAAAGCAGAACATCCGCAGCTTGAATTTTCGTCCTTAAGAAACGAGAGGGAAAATGCAGGAGAAGAAAACGCAAAGTTTGACAGGACTGTTTCTGAAACCCTGAAAAAAGGGCATGATACTTACGTTATGCCTTTCGCCGAAGAAATTCTCTCAAGAGTTTGGAGCTGCATGGACGAAATGCTGAAACCCCTGCTTACTACCGGCAGGGCTGAGGGGAAGGAATTTGAGGCAAGATTGGAAAAGTTAAGATCCTCCCTTATCGAAATTGAGGAAGAAATCTCGGCAAGAGAATCTGGAATTCTGAGAGGAGATTTCATAAGGGCTCTAACTTCTGGAGACCGGGGAAAGGGCGACAGCCTCCACATTCTTGTCATGGACGTCCACAAAGCCTTAAACAGGATGCAGGAGGAGCTTGCGATTGAAAATCTCGACGGAGCAAAGGTCTATCTGGTAGCAGAAGAGGATAGGGAGCTGATAATTGCTTTCATGTCGGGCGTAAACCGGACTTTTCCCTTGAAGTTCGACCACCCAGGGCTTGGGACAACCGCAACCCGCACAGTAGATAAGCTTGTAATCCAGAACGATATCGGAGAGACTGAAGCCCATATACTTGTGGTCAATGTCAGAGAGCTTGAGGCATCAGTTACCTACACCGATGTTCATTTGCAGAGGCTGCTTTTTTTCCAGAGCCTTTTTGAGGGAAAAGGGATATCTTGGGCAGATACAGTCTCAAGGCCTGCTGGTGAAAGGTTTGAGGACAATCTCTACCACCTTTCAGTGGGACGCTTCGGGGCAAAGGACAGGGAAGAGCTAAAGAGCTTTATGACTTTTCTAGGTTCTAAAATCGTTTTTTTGATCGACTGGAATCGTGCGAGGAAAAGCCTCAGGAATTTCATGCGTAATGCGGACTGCATAAAAGTTCTCCACTGGGCAGCTGAAAAGGAATATGGACACAGGGCATTCCTAATACTGGGAGGAGAACAACTTATTTTTGGGGCTCTTGAACTCGCTTACAGAGCACCTCTCCCCTATGGGGAGCAGCTTTATCAAATAATTGGAAGAGGACGGACAATTGAGTATCTCGAGTGGGTTTTGCAGAGGGCTTCAAAGGGGCTGCTTGCTGGAGAACCGCTTCTTCTTATTAAGGATGAGATAAGAGCTGGGCTCCTTAGATACTTCCATTCCGCAGAGCAGGATATTATGGAGATCTGCTCAGAACATGCATCTTTGATCGTAGAAACTGCAGGAGTTATCCGAGATTCTTTTCTCTATATCACTTACACAGAAGACCCGAATTTTGTCCTCCGGAACTCAAAGAGGGCAAAAGTCTGGGAAAGTCAGGCCGACGAGTTTGTAAACAAGATCCGAACCATTTCAAAAAGAATTGAAAATGCGGAATTCTTTGAAAAGCTGATATTCCATATGGATGACGTTATTGACGCACTTGAAGATGTTGCCTTTTTAATCACTCTTATTCCTTCAGTCAATATATCCCGGAATATTCTGGAAAGCCTAGAAAAGATGGCAGGGATAGTCCTCAAAAGCAGCCGGGAGTTTTTGAAAACTGTTTATGCTTACCAGTGCAGTACCCGGATCTGCACCCTTAATGAAATGCAGGCGTTTTTCGGGTCTACAGCTCAGGTTATCAGCTTGGAAAGGACCTGTGATGAGGCTTTTAGGGAGGCAAACAGGATAATAGTTGAAGAAAGCACTGATTTCAAAGAGGCCATGCTTGCCCGTGATCTTGCAAAAAAAATTGAAGAAGCATCAAACTCTCTGATGCTTGCAGCTTTCACAATCAGGGAGAGGGCTTTTGAGGTACATGTATGGGAAGGATACTAAAGTCGGGAGGGATACTGAAATGCTTGAAAATAAGGTGAGCGCTGAAAAGCAGATAATGGAAGCAAGGATGCTTGAATTCGGGAATGGAAAAGAGAAGTATGCTTCCACGGAAGCCTTTGGAGATAAAGGCTCGATCCTTATAGCTATGTCTTCCATGGGTATCCCGGTACCTCCTGGTTTCGTCCTGAACGTCTCGGTATGTGAAGATTATTTCAAAAATTCTAGGCAGCTTCCCGAGGATCTGCCTGAACTCCTCAGAAAGGGAATTCTTTTCCTCGAAAATGTAACCGGAAAGATTTTTGGGGGTTCTCCTCCCCTGATAGTTTCGATCAGGTCAGGGGCTGCGGCTTCCATGCCAGGTTCTATGGAAACCCTCCTGAATGTGGGGTTTTCCAGAGACGCAGTAAGGTCTCTCATTGCCAGGACAGGAAATCCCAGTTTCACCTGGGACTCGTATCGGAGACTAATAGAGGGATTTGGGAGAGTAGTTTTTTCTCAAGATTCTTCTCTCTATCAGAGCATGTTGAACTCTGCAATTGAGGCCGCTGGAGTTCTGGAAGAAAAAGAGCTGGATTACATGGAGTTGAGAGAACTTGCAGGGAACTATGAACGGCTTTTCTTTGAAGAAAGCAGGAGAACTTTCCCCGAGGACATATACGAGCAACTTGAACTTGCTGTCAGGGCGGTTCTTGATTCTTGGATGAGCCCAAGAGCAAAAGAGTATCGGAAAGTTCATAATATAAAGGGAATCAGAGGCACGGCAGTTACGGTACAAGCCATGGTTTTTGGAAATATGAGCATGAACTCAGGTGCAGGGATCTATTTTACCCGGAATCCATGGACAGGGGAAAAGCTTCCTGTAGTCGATTTCAGGTTCGAAGCTCAGGGAGAGGACGTGGTCTCAGGCTCAAGAGCGAGGACGTTAGGAATTGAACTGAAAACTTCCCTTCCTGATATTTATAAGGAACTTGAGAAAATAGGGGACAAACTCGAGTTTCATTTTAAGGACATGCAGGATATTGAATTTACCGTCGAAGAAGAAAAACTCTACATCCTCCAGAGCCGCAGTGGAAAACGTTCATCTCTGGCAGCCCTGAGGATCGCAGTCGACCTTGAGAAAGAAGGGCTGATTTCCTCAAGTGAAGCTCTGGAAAAGCTTGAAGGGATAGACCTGAATTCGATCTCAGTGCAGAAAATCAAAACTGACAAACCTTCCCTGGCAAAAGGCGACTCTGCATCAACTGGGGTTGCCGTAGGGAAGATCGCATTCAGCAGTGAGAAGGCAAAAAGCTATGCTTCTGACACTGAGGAAGCTGTAATTCTGGTCCGGGAAACTCCCTCACCTGACGACATCTCGGGAATCCATGTCTCTGCAGGACTTCTCACATCCAGAGGTGCTAGAACTGCTCACGCAGCTGTTGTAGCCCGCCAGATGGGAAAAGTCTGTATTGTCAACTGTCAAGAGCTCAAACTTGATCCCGGAGGCAGGAAATGTAGCATAGGAGGAAAAGAGTTCCTAGAAGGAGATGTGATAAGTCTGGATGGGGCAAGCGGGAAGGTATATGAGGGAAAAGTTGAGGTCACGTTTGAAAAACCTATAGAATTGCTTGAAGTGGTGGATGTATGGAAACGAGAATCACCTGCTTGAGAACAGATTTTGTTTCTCCTAGAGATTAAATTTATAGAGGATTTTTGATGAATCCCAATTTTAAGCTGGTATTCATACAGGATATAAATAATCCATTGAAATTAGGGACTTTTAAAAATTTTTATAGTAAACACAGAAACTGGCAGAAAAATATGAAATAAATAAAGAAGTAACTATAAGGGAAAAGCCATGAAGCCAAAGATAAACTCAACTAGTTTCGGCTCGATTACAGTCAAAAGTAAGATCTTCGAGTATGATATCCTTATCCGCATGAGTGGGCAGGTAGAAAAACGCAGGAAAAAACTTTCGAAAAAAATCTATGGAACATCCCATAAAATCTCGCTTGCAGAGGCTAAATACATCTATGAAAAGGGAGCAGAGAAAATAATTATCGGTACTGGCCAGACTGGATATGTTGAACTTTCAAAAAAAGCCAGAAAGTTTTTCGAAGAGAAAGACTGCAAAGCAAAACTCCTTCCTACTCCAAAAGCAATCAAACTCTGGAACAGGAGCAAAGGAAAGGTAATTGCAATGTTCCACATTACCTGCTGAAACTTGATTTCGACTTTCGCAATTTTGAATACCGGAGATATATTTAAAGAGTAAATAGTGAAAAAATGTAAATAATTTATGTGAAGGTTATAGCAAGAACTAAAGAGTAATAGAAAAACTAGTAAATTTACTTTAGTTATACATTTGAGTCATTTAAGCAACTAAATGATTTATGCTATCTGATTTAAGATCTCTTCTATTCTGGGCTTTGTAGAAATCCTAATAAATAACTAATCTCTATTAATTTGAACTTAATGATATTATATCGTTTTATTTATTTTCGGCCTATTGAAGCTGATTTAAATAGATTTCCTACAAAGCCCTTTTTCTCGATAGGACTTACACGGTTGAGCTGAAAAATTAGTCTGCTTTAAACCTTTAACTATATAAAATAAATATTAACCGAAATGTCTAATGTGCTTGAATTTGTACTTCAAGTACATATAGTCCTACTCAATTTACTTTTTTACCGGAACAAAACCGACTTTACTCACTATTTTCTGTCCCTTCGCACTCATCACAAAGTCAATGAACTCCTTTGTAAGATTTGAAGAAGATTTCCCGTTATTATAGAAGTTGAGAGGTCTTGAAAGCGGATACGTGCCATTGAGGATGCTTTTGGCAGTTGGATACACATAACCTTTTCCACTGTTCAGGCTTAACGCCTTTGTTTTTTTGTTGAGATATGCAAAGCCAATGTACCCGATTGCATTGGAATTTTTAGAGACCGCAGTAACTACTTCGTTATTAGTAGACTTGGTGATGACATCAGACCGATATTTATCCCCGTGCATGACGTCTTTCTGGAAGTCTGCATAAGTTCCGGAACTACTTTCTCTGGAAATCACTGTAATTGGCTTGTCCTTACCACCAACTTGCTTCCAGTTACTGATGCTCCCATTGTAAATACCACGCAACTGATTAAAGGTAAGCTTAGAAACTTTATTTGCAGGGTTTACAATTACTGTAATGCCGTCATAAGCAATGACATGCTTCACTGGCTTAATTCCTTTTGCTTTTAGCAGCTTTGATTTCTTGGGATGTCATTTCTCTGGATGCAGTAGCGATATTTACTGTGCCGTTAATGAAAGCTTTAATTCCGACAGTAGATCCGCCGCCAGTAACTGATATAATTTTTCCAGAATTTTCCTTCATGAATTCTTTAGCTTCAGCCTGTGCAAGAGGCAGGATTGTATCAGAGCCTTTCACAGAAATGTTCTGTGCTGCCGTATGAGTAGACTCCAGTACAGGAGTCCCTGCACTAAATCCAATTTCCAGAAACACAAACCCTATTACAAATAATGTGAGGAGTGTGTACCCTTTTAATTTATTTGCCATTTTACCTATTCTCCATTCATTAACTACTAATTTATTTGATTTCTATACATTTAAGTTCTTAAATGTACAGTTTAACGTTTACAAAAAGAATATATAACTATTCTCGGCATAGACAATAGAGGAATATATAGATAAATAAAGTATTTAGTAAATATAAAATATACTAAATATACAATATAAAGTATATATAAAATTAGAAGTTATACTCTGGAGATTAAAAGAAGGATTGATCAGTAGATAAAAAGTTGGCAGTGTACCGAAATTTCTAGTCGGATAAGTCAGAGAGATTGCTTTTTCCTTCATGCAAATGCTCTAATTAGACAATCGAGTAAAGTAAAGAAATCACAATGTTATGTGATGAATAAAGGCATGATTCTGAAAAAATACGTTCTATTATTAAAGAAGAAATCAAAGCAGATTTAATTATACCTTTAAAGCAAAGAAAAAGGAAGAAAATTAAAGGAAAACATAGAAAAAAATTATATCGAGCTTTGACAAAATTAAATATAATCAAAAGAATATATAACTATTCTCATTATAGACAATAGAGAAATATATA
>JAMXLQ010000202.1 GCA_024280975.1 Methanosarcina sp. | reverse complement strand
TTAACGACTCTAAAGCAACTTATTTTATCCAGGCAGGTTCCGCCTTAATCTTCTTAAGTGTAGTCGAATCAATATCTCTTTTTTATTTCAGAGTCTTCAGGCAGATTAAAAAATACTCTTACTTTACTCTCTTCGAAACCTTCGGGAAGTTATTTTTTATCCTAATCCTTTCCAAAATGGGGTATGGACTATTAGGCGTGATAGTCGCAACTATACTTATACAGAGCTCCATCTTGTTAATTTCCTTTGTAATAATCGTATCGCAGATAGGGTTTATCATTCCCAGGTTCACTCATATAAAAGAATACCTGCAATTTTCCCTTCCTTTAACTCCAAGTTCTCTTGTGAGATGGATTACAGAATCAAGTGACAGATTTCTGGTAACCTATTTTCTAGGTCTTGGGAGCGCGGGTGTATACTCAGCAGCTTATTCCATAGGGAACCTTATCCAACTTTTTGCAAGTCCCCTTCAACTTATTCTTCTCCCCGAACTTTCAAAGTTATTTGATGAAGATAAGATTGATCAGGTAAGGATTTACTTATCGAATTCATTGAGATACTTCCTTCTTATTACCATTCCAGCTGTTTTTGGCCTTTCTGCTTTTGCAAAACCTCTTCTCGGAATTTTTACGACTCAAGATTTCCTTTCAGGCTGGGTTATAATCCCAATTATTGCACTTTCGGGCCTTTTGGCAGGAATTTTTCAAATTTTTGTCAATATAATGCTTCTTGTAAAAGAAACGAAATCTGCTACTTACATTAATATTATTGCTGCAATTTCAAATGTATTGCTCAACATTTTGCTCATACCTTCTGTTGGCATTATCGGAGCAGCACTCTCAACCCTAATTTCTTATTTTTTAATGATTGTACTCTGTATCTACATATCTATGAAACATTTTGTGTTTGACTATTATTACTATGACATTGCAAAATGCATCTTCTCCTCTTTCGCGATGTATCTATTCGTTTCACGTTTTGATATTTCAAATGCCTATGAGCTTTTTGGAGTAGCAGCAATGGGAGTATTTGTCTATGTCTTCTTAATGGTTATAATCGGAGGTTTCAGCAAATGCGAACTTTCTGCTGTAATAAAATATACTCCTCCAAGAACGTAATTACGAAAAGACTGCTTTGTTGTCCATTTCTAAAGTATAAGGGCTTTGTAGAAAACCTATCTCAATTAGCTCAGTAGGCTAAATATGAGTAAGTAAAAATTTGTCAGGCTACTCATTTCAAGCTAATGAAGTTTGTTATTTTAGAGGATTTCTAAAGAGCTAATATAAGACAACTTTAAAAATTAGTAGCGTTATTATACAATTTCGTTCTTATAATAGATATTAGCCAGCGAAACTCGGCATCAACTTAAAAACTGACAGAACTCAAAATTCTATAACTTGGGAATATTGTATGATAAAGTCAAAGCAGGACTATAAGTACTATCTAGAAGCAGACAGAATAGCTTTAGGTAAAAAAAGGAAAAAACCGATGTTATTCTTTGATGAAGTATGGGTATTTCAGAGACTATTAAGAAAAGTTGAGTACTATAAAAATTGCAAAAACTCTAGGTTTTATCGCCCTTACTACCATTATCTATATCTAAAATTTCATCTATTAAGTTTGTTCCTCGGTTTTCATATTAAGCCAAACGTTTTTGGTCCGGGGTTATCCATAAGTCACCCAGGTACGATTGTTGTCAACGGAAACGCAAGAGTAGGTGCCAATTGCAGAATACATGTATGCACAGTCATTGGAACTAAAGCCGGATATGGAGACGTGACACCAAAGATAGGAAATAATGTTTACATCGGGCCTGGGGCAAAAATCTTTGGAGATATAGAAATTGCAGATGGAATAGCCATAGGAGCTAATTCAGTTGTAAATAAATCATTTACAGAACCAAATATAGGGATTGCTGGAGTTCCAGCTAAGAAGATAAATGATAAGGGTTCTGAAAAATTGGCTGCAAGAGCAACAGAGATTTTAAATAACTCTTTAAATAACGAGCTCATCCCAAAACCAACTTTATTCTCTAAATCATAAAATTTTCAGTATTGCTTTCATAGTCCAAAGCCCAAGTGATGATTGTAAATTCAAGATCTTAATAAGAGATTTTAAGTTTTGGGATGAGCTCAACCAATAATCTTATAATCCTAAATGGGTTTGAAAAAATATCGAAAACTTCTGAATCTTAGCTAGATATATTTTCGTCCTTGCAATTTCCGTACATTACAGTTTCTTGAAAGGGCAGGATTCAGAAGCTTTTGAAACCCGAAACTCTTGATATTGGTGGAATATAGAATTAACCGGAAGTATTATCCAAAAAATCTTCTAATTAATCTCTTCCTAGTAATGCCCTTGCCGTTTCCCTTACGCTTCTCTCCGATGTATAGACTGGCTTCCAGCCCAAACTCTTCATTTTTTCAATCCCAAGTCTCATTCTTGGCACATCGCCTTTCCAGCCCCTACTTCCGCCGGTATAGATAAATTCGACACTAGAAAGCCCCATCTCTTCCATGACAGTTTTTCCTATCTCTGTGGCACTGATGGTATCCTCAGAGCCAATATTAAAGATATTTACCTTTTCTTTGCTGTTTTCTATCAAGAATAATATTGCGCCAACACATTCCGACACATGAAGATAGGATTTTTCCTGCTTGCCATCGCCCAGGATCTCAAGCAGATTAGGATTTTTCTGTAGTTTTCTTATAAAGTCTACCGTAATTCCGTGTGTACTACGTGGGCCAACGATATTTGCAAACCTAAATATCCACGCCTGCATATCGAAAGTGTGAGAATATGAAGTTATTAAAGCTTCACAGGCCAGTTTGGAAGCACCGTAAAGAGATATAGGAATAAGAGGACCATAATCTTCTGGAGTAGGCATAATGTTCGCTTCCCCATAAACTGTCGAAGTGGAAGTGAACGCAATCTCTTTAATATTATTTTTTCTCATCGCTTCAAGAAGATTATAGGTCGCCAGAATATTCTGATCTAAATGAACTCTGGTATCCGAAGCTCCAAGCCTTACATCAGGATTTGCAGCCACGTGACAAACAAAGTCAGTATCTTTACAGGCCTCTTCTATCGCCTCCTGATCAAGAAGGTCTCCTTCTATCAAGGTAAAATTTGGGTTCTCGAGATGATTTTTTATAAATTCTATTTTTCCTGAACTCAGGTTATCATAAACAGTAACTTTGCTTCCTTTCTCTATAAAGCGATCTACCAGGTGGCTCCCTATAAAGCCGGCTCCTCCTGTCACAAGTATCTTATTCTTTGTGGGCATGGAAAATTCTCCAAAAGGTCTTTCTCTCATATTAATAATTTACACTGTCTTGAAGTAATCAGGAAATATTTTTACTTTATTCTCTAGATGAGGCTGGTAAATTATGAGGGAAAAACTAAAAATGTTATGGTTGAAAAGCTTTTTAACTCAACCATATGAATAATCTTTTTACAGAATCCTTTTTTATTGGAGAGTCTACCTTGACTATTAAAAAAGCGCTTATTCCGGCGGCTGGCCTTGGAATCCATTTCCTGCCTGCTACCAAGTCAATGCCTAAAGAAATGCTTCCTATCATTGACACACCTGTGATCCAGTACGTTGTAGAGGAAGCTATTGCCTCAGGTATCGAAGATATAATAATTATTACAGGAAGAGGCAAGAGAGCAATTGAGGACTACTTTGATGATTCCCCGGAACTAGAAATGCACCTTGCAAAAAAGCATAATACTCAACTTCTTAAACTAGTCCAAGATGTTTCATCCCTTGTCGATATTCACTATATCCGCCAGAAAGAGCCCAACGGACTCGGGGATGCAATCCTCAGAGCAGAAAACCATATTGGAGACGAACCTTTTGCCGTGCTTCTAGGAGATGACATAATTGTAAATGACAAGCCCTGCACGGCTCAACTTATTGAAAATTTTAAAAAGTATGGGAAATCTACACTCGCAGTGGAAGAAGTTCCTTATGAGAAATTGAGTAGCTACGGAATTATAAAAGGAAAATCTCTCACTGATTCTCTGTATGTACTGGAGGATATTGTCGAAAAACCGTCACCTGAAGACGCTCCCTCCAACATAGGGACGATCGGCCGCTATGTTTTCACCCCTGAAATCTTCGACTGCATAAAAAAAGCCGGAATAGGAGTTGGAAACGAAATCCAGCTAACTGACGGAATCAGGATCCTTAACAGGTCACAGACAATCTATGCCTGCAGATTCAAAGGAAAAAGGTTCGATACTGGCAACAGGCTAGGGTACGTAAAATCGGTAATAGATTTTGCTCTTGAAAACGAAAACCTCAGGGAGGACGTACTTGAATACCTTAGAAAAATTCTGACACCTGCAAAGGATTTCTCAGAAAAATAAGGTTCGATAATAAGGCAGTTAGAAATCAGCAAAATTAAACTATAACATTTTGAATAAAAGGGAAATAGTTCTGCCAGCTTTACCAGCAGAGCCCTTCATAATCTATATTTTTAGCTTTAATTACCCGTCTTCCGTCAATTACTATCTTTTCTTTCATGGCTTCAAATTCAGAGTCAAGTTGCTTGAACTCCTCCCATTCTGTCATTATAAGGCAGGCGTCAGCACTCTCGAGAGCATCTTTAGCTTTATCAGAGTATTCAATTGTCGGAAAGATCCGCTTCATATTCTCGATTGCCATAGGGTCATAAGCTGAAACTTTTGCTCCAAGTCTGAGAAGTTCAGCAATGACAGGGATAGCTCTGGATTCCCTTATATCGTCCGTTTCATTCTTAAAGGCAAGCCCAAGGACTGCAATCTTTTTGTCAGCAATGTTTCCTGCTTTCCTCTGGAGTATTTCAGTCATCAGAATTGGCTGTTTTTCGTTTACATCAATTACGGATTCCAGAAGCACTGGAGAATATCCAATTTCTTTTGCCTTTCCTATAAGCGCTTTTACATCTTTTGGGAAACAAGATCCTCCAAATCCTGCTCCTGAGTTCAAAAACCTTGGGGATATTCTAGAATCTTTACCTACTGCTGTCATAACATCGTAGGTATCAATTTTCAACTTTTTACAAATATTTCCTATCTCATTGACAAAGGATATTTTGGTTGCAAGAAGGGAGTTATTTGCGTATTTGATCATTTCCGCAGTTGATGGATTTGTACGGGTAACTTCACATTTAAAGGTTCGATAAAGTTCTGAAACAAGATCTCCAGATTTCTGGTCAATTGCTCCAACGACTATTTTATCAGGATGTATGAAATCGTAGACTGCTTTTCCTTCTCTGAGAAATTCGGGATTCATTGCAACTCCGAAATCTTTTCCTGCTACTTTTCCTGAAGTTTGCTCAAGGATAGGGAGGACAAACTTTTCAGTTGTTTCGGGCACGACTGTGCTTTTAACGACCACTACATGGTATCCCTCTTTTTTTGCTAGTACAGCTCCTATACTTGCTGTCGCCGCACGAACAATTGAGAGATCTATATCCCCATCTTCTGATGAAGGAGTACCTACACAAATAAAGGAAATATCCGTCTTCATGATTGCAGATTCATAGTCAGTTGTTGCAGTGAGATTTTTTCCCGCATGCTTTTGCAAGAGTTCTCCAAGTCCCTCTTCATAGATAGGGGGAATGCCTGCATTTATTTGATCCATTTTTTTCTTGTCGATATCTACACAGACTACTCCATGCCCGACTTCTGCGAAACATGCGGCTGTGACTGAACCCACATATCCTGAACCTATAACGGAAATTTTCATAAATTGAACCTCTTTATTGAGAATTGGAGTGTAATCAATTCCAATTCTTATTTATCTTTTGATAGGCTATTCTTCCAAGCCTCCTATGAAGAATCGCTACTTAATCCCATTATATGTAGTAAACTTACTCTTCTCTATTCATATATTTATATAGTTGAAGGTCTATACCTGTATAGTTAGGGTTTAGTACATGTTTCGATAATTCTTTTACAGTGAATTTGGGGAATTTATAGTGTTTTCAATACTTGGCATGGGTACGGAATTTGCAGTGGG
>JAMXLQ010000201.1 GCA_024280975.1 Methanosarcina sp. | reverse complement strand
CTCCCAGACTTGTGCCTATCAAACATCCTCTTGCAGTCGGAGGGACTCTTAACGTGGCATCGGTAGATACCGAACTTGCAGGAGAAATTACGGTTACGGGTAAGGGTGCAGGCCCAATTGAAACCGCAAGTGCGATTCTCAGCGATCTGATTGCAGTCTACGGGAACTGATAGGTTGAGAATTCAGGCCTTGCCCCGAGTTCGAAAAAAATAAAAATTAAAAAGCTGCGTTGATCATGACAAGCTTCAGGGAATTTGCAGAAACCTGCCAGGCAATTGAAAAAATCTCAAGCACTATTGATACTACAAGTAGGGTTGCTGACCTCCTTAAAAAGGTTGATGTGAAAGAGCTACCCATTGCAACTCATTTTATTATGAGTGAGGTTTTTCCTGCTTGGAGCGGAGAGCAATTGGGGATTGGCACGAGCCTGTTGTATGTTTCCCTTTCAAGAGCCTCTGGAATGGCTATAAAAAGTATAGAATCTCTTATCCGGACCACCGGAGATATCGGAGATACAGCTCTTCTTATCCTCAAGGAAAAAAGGAAAAATCAGGTTACTTTTTCTTCTTTCTTCGAAGAACAACCCGAACTCTCAATACTCGAAGTTTATAATCGTTTCAAAATCGCCTCCGAAGCCTCAGGGAAAGGCTCACAGGATATTAAGATCAAAAACCTTCAGTTTCTCTTCAACTCCTCGACCCCAAGGGAAGCAAAGTATATTTCCAGGCTTGCACTTGAGGAACTCCGTATAGGCGTCGGAGAAGGTGTTGTAAGAGATGCAATTGCAAAAGCTTTTTCCGTGCCTGCGGATGTAGTTGAGCATGCCTTTATGGTTACAAATGACTTGGGGATAGTCGCTGCAACTGCCAAGGAAGGCGGAACTGAAGCTCTGGAACACCTCGGGATTGAAATCAACCACCCGATTAAGATGATGCTCTCACAGATCAGTCCTGACATAGATGCCGATATAAGGGAAATGAAGGAGGCTGCAATCGAATGGAAATTCGACGGAGCAAGAGTCCAGATTCATAAAGCTGGTAATTCAGTAACTCTTTTTTCGCGAAAACTAGAAAATGTCACAAACTCCCTCCCTGACCTTGTGGAAATAATCCGCAAACACGTAAGGGCTGAATCGGCAATCCTTGACGGAGAGGCCGTCGCAGTTGACGAAAACGGTAAGCCCAGGGCGTTTCAGGAAATCCTTAAACGCTTCCGGCGTAAGTATGATGTGGAGGAAAAAGCTCTTGGTATCCCTATCCAGCTCAACCTTTTTGACATCATGTACTTAAATGGCAAGACTCTGATTGACCTGCCTCTACTTGAGCGGCGGAAAGCGCTTGAATCCTGCGTGGAAAGCTCAGTTGAGGACTCAAAATCCATCTGTGTGGACAAACAGGTGATAACTGGAGACCTCGAGGTTATAGATCAGATCTACAGAGAAGCCTTAAAAGCCGGACATGAAGGCGTCATGGTCAAAAACCCGAATTCGGTTTATTCCCCTGGCAAGCGAGGCAAAAACTGGCTAAAGAAAAAACCTCTTATGGAAACTCTTGATCTTGTAATCGTAGGAGCCGAATGGGGCTTTGGTAGGCGTGCAAATCTTATAGGCTCTTACACGGTTGCCTGTTATGACCCTGAAACCTTGCGTTTTCTCCAGGTCGGCAAAGTTGGTACTGGCCTGACCGACGATCAGCTAAAGGAGCTCACAGAAATGCTTTCTGGACTCATGGAAGGTGGAGAGGCAGGCGGAGTATTTGCAGTCAGGCCGAAAATAGTCCTGGAAATCGCCTTTGAGGAAATCCAGAAAAGCCCCAATTACGATTCAGGCTTTGCGCTACGTTTTCCACGCTTCATCCGTATCCGGGATGATAAAGACCCCGAAGAAGCTGACACAATTCAGAGAATTGGAAAAGTATACAGCCAGCAATTAAAAAGGCTCTAAAACGTTATTAAAAGGTTATTAATTTTTTCTCCTTTTTTTCTGTAACTGCATGATCTTTTAAAGCTCTTTTTAAGTCGGTTAGAGTTTTTATTTTCCGGATTTTTATTTTTCTTTGGTCGGAAATAATCCTTTTTAAAATTTCCCTGGGACTCACTAAGTTAAACTGTTATTTCACTTATTCTATTTTGTGGAGCTAGAATCATCTGGTTCGGTCTTGACTCCGTATATTCAATTCAATATTATTATCTGAATTGCAAAATCCCAAAAAAGATCATTCTTATTCCAACGCTTCGGTTTTCACGCTAGAAATCCAACTCATTATTTCTCTTTTTACCCTACAACTCCGCCAAAGTTTACAATAAAGATCTTCTCATTCTTATCAAGCTCATTTTTTATTTTTACTGCTTTACTTTCTGGAATCCAATTCTTTGGTTCATTTCCAAAGGAAATATAACATATAACTGTCATTTTCACCCGAAGATTATTTCTTTCCATTACTTTGAGGAAATTTTCGTCTTCAAACCCTTGTTCGGATACAATTATGTAATAATCTCCTTTTTTGATATCAGGAGGAAATTCAGGTTCAGGAATTTTTTTTTCTCCTTTCTTAAATTCATCTACTACAGCCGTTTTTTTATCTTGATCTACTTTTGCATAATACCTTCCTGAGCTAATGTCAGTATTGTAATCTATACTATAGTTTGCAGGTATATTGGAATTTTCAAGAATAGTTTTAACTTCCTGTTCAGTAGTTCCATTTTCAAATTCAATAAATAAGCCAGCTATCTGTTGTTCTTTAACAGGTGTTTCATTATCAACTGACATTTTCGAACCAACATTTGGTGATGAAGTAAATAGTACCAGGGGCACTACTATAATCAGAAAAATAATGATAGCAATGACAAACAATATTTTATAAATTGATTTTTTCATCGTGAAAAATTCCTACCTATACCTCTTGGGAATGTAAAGTTCAAATCTACTCTGGAGGGTTTGTTTGAGCTTCACATTCAAAAGCAGTTTTAATCTCCTTCTATACATTTATTACGTCGACGAATTTTAATCAGTCTAATTAACATTCATTAAACCGACACTTTTTTCGTCGAAAATTATGAAGTTTCAGGGTTTTGAACTGACAGAGTAATTTTGACCTAATTTTTAACAAAAAATCTCAATGTTCATCTATTCGCTAGGCAAGAAATTAGCAAAATGAATACCAAGATACGTAACCCAACAGGAAATAAAAACATATATTGTATTAGAGAAATTCAATAAGAAAGAAGAAAAAATCTGCAGATGCGGAGACGGGAAATGAATAGCTTTGAAATATACAACGAAATTGAAGATAATCTCCAGGCCATATACAGGTCAAGACTTCTAACCGAGATACTTCTATCATTGAACGACAGCAGCAGAAAACTTTCTCAACTGCGTGAAATTACCGGAAGTACATCCCAGGCAATAATTCCAAAGCTAAGAAAATTGGAAGAAGATCATCTAATAGAAACAAAAGAACGTGAATATTGCCTAACTCCTGTAGGAAAAATTGTGGCTTCAGGAGTAGCTGACTCTTTTGCAACAGTTGGGACAGTTAATAAATTCAAATATTTCTGGTCTACGCATTACATAGAGGGAATTCCCACTCCGCTGCTATAAGAAATTGGATATCTTTACAATTCTAAGATTCTCCGTGACAGGAAAACAAAAATCCTTAATGTCTATAATAGTCAGTTAAAAATGATTAAAGAGGCAGATCATATATACGGCATATCATCCGTAATAACTGAAGGATATGCTGATTCCATCTCGGAAAAAGTGAAAGAAGGAATTCCTGTTGAGCTTATAATTCCTCTTAATATTGCAGAAGAACTAAAGCAATCGCCTTATGCAGAAAAATTGGAGGCACTGAAAAGTTATAAAGATTTTCGGTTAGGATATAAGAATGAAGATCTTAAAATGGGGTTAATTGTTACGGATAAATGCCTAGCCTTAAGCCTGTACAAAAAAAGTAGCATTGAATATGACGTAACCACAGGTTTATCTAGTTCTGATCCAAAAGCTATTAAGTGGGGAAAGAAGTTGTTTGAGTATTATAAGATTAGCTCAGAAGCGAATTTACGATATGGTTATTAGTTATGTCCAGTGACAAGATTTTTCAAAAATTAAACGTACTTGAACAGGTCGTCCCTTTTCATTTCGTGCAACCTGTCTCGAAGTAGGCCCTTTAAGGCTCTCAGGTCTCCTTTTTTGGCACTTATAGGAGCTATTATATGTTTCCAATTCTGCCAGGGAGGTTCAAGTCCAAGACGGGCTGCGATCTCATCAAGAAGGGGATAGTACTCGTTCTCTTTTACTTTATCCATCTTGTTTGCTGCAATAATGGTATCAATCCCTACTTCCCTCAAGAAATCGAACATCTCAACATCTATCGGAATCTGATCTCTTGAATCCCAGCGGTCTACAATCTGCGGGAAAGCCGGGCCGTCTATTACAAGCACTCCGAGCTTGATCTTTTTGGCATTATCTTCGATATAGTGCACAGTTTTATCTTTTACAATATCCTGCTTCCGGTCTTTTACTCCGCTCATGAAGCCGAAGCCAGGCATATCCGTTATAAGCAGGTCCGAAACTTGGGCATGTGCAGGGCGCAGGGTAACTCCTGGGCGTTTTCCGACCCTTACTTTCGCCCCGAAAAGTTCCCTTAACAAAGAGGATTTGCCCACGTTTGAACGGCCTACAAAGATGATTTCAAAGCTTACCCCGCTTTCAGCTGCAGTCTTACTTGTTTCCATTTTTTACATCTCCTTTGCTTCCCCCAGTTTCATATCAAAATCCTTGAGGAATGTGTTAAGGGAATTTTCTGGGATTCGAGCTCCTGCTGCAAGAGGATGTCCCCCACCGCTTCCTCCTAATCCCGGAGCGACTGAACGGAGCAGCCGGTTTACGTCGATCTCTCCACGAGAGCGAATACTCAGGTCATAAACTCTTTTTCTTTCACGATACTTGGCTGCAATTCCAACTTCTCGCCTGCCGTAGGAAGCTGCGTAGATCGCTGCTTTTGAAATGGAGTTATTTGTATTTACAATATACGCGCTGTTTTTCAGAACTTCCACGTTTTCTTTAACAAAAAGCCTGATTTCTTCTTCGTTGATGGCAGCTTCCTTGGCAAGGTCAAGTAGCTGGGGGATATTAGAGGGGATGATATCCTTTGAAAGAGGTTCGAGCAATTTTCTCTTAAACTCATACTCCCTTCCCTTATAAAGGACAGCCTGAGTCAGAGTTCCTGCCTGGAAGTAAAGACTCCTTTTGTCCCAATCTTTGATCCAGCTCTTTACATGGGCAGTATTATCGCAGAAATCTCCGATTGCTCCATAGATTGCTATCCTTCGAATATCTCTGTTAAGGCGATTTTCAAAGAGCCTGTAGGTCAGCTCTGAGGAGCAGGCTTCAATGTCGTGGTAAAACCAGCTTTCTTTCTCACAGCTTTCCGGGAGAGGGTGATGGTCAATATAGTAGAGGCTGCATTTTTCCGCAAATCTATTAAGCACTGAGTGTAGTTCAGAGCAGTTTCTTTCATCGATTGCAATATCGCAGACAATAAGCGTTTTCACATTTTCTATATATTTTATTTTGTCAAGAAGGCTAACCGGATTTGTAAAATACACATATGCATCTGGATAAGCAGCTTTTGCAATTGCACCCGAACAGATTCCATCTGAATCTCCATGAGTAAGGATTATAGTTTTCGCTTTAGACCAGTTCTGGAGTTCTTTCATGCTTCGCTCCCTTTTTCCCGAAAAAATTATCTTTATTTTCCAAAAGTAGTGTTAAGCTACTGTTTTTACTTTTAAATGTTGACTTTTTACTTTAATCGTATCATGGGAATATTAATTTCCTGTTGTTAATTTTATTTTTTACTCAAATGAGTCTTAAGGTAAAAAGAAGTTCGCATTAATATCTTCTTTTTGAATAATAGCAAGAAAGTTCAGGTTAGATCCTGAAACAAACAGTTAGAAGAGAAAAGTCAATGGAGAAAGCAATAAAAAGAAGGTTGAATCAAAATATTACAATTAGGACATAAGTATTTTCCACTAATTTTTCAAGAATTCCTGTGCCTTTGTTTCATTTTTCTGTCCCTCCTATCGGTGTTGTTTTTATACCGTTATTTTACAAATCAGTTATCACGCCTTTTTCACTCAAGCCTTTTTTGAAAAGGCTTGTAATCACGCTGCGTCACGCCGCTTTTGATCAAACTTTTATGAAAAGTTTGCGCTTAAGCCTTTTTTTGAAAAGGCTTGTGAAAGGCTTACGGGACTCGGATCCCCAGGTTTTCAGGGGTTCTTTTTTCTCAGGAGGGGTGTAACTGCCAGAAGTCCTGCTATAGCAAATACAGGGCCGAATCCGGGGGAATCTTCTTCACCTTGATCTTGAAATGAGGATTCGTTTTTCTCCTGATTGGATTCAGTTGACCCATCCGGATGTGTGCTACTTCCGTTAAGGGAAATCGGCACTCCTACATAAACAACAGGAGTTTCCGAAGCAACCTCTCCTGAATATTCATCAAGGTCGAGGAAACTTGCTTTGCATGCAGGCAGACGAATCTCCCCTTCTTTATGCATTTGCAGGATGTAGGTTATAGTTTTTGAACCGCCATCGCTTGCGAGAATCTGTTTGAAACTTGTCTCTCCGCTTATAAACTTAGCTTCCTTAGGCACGGTATCGGTTAATGTTACACTTGCATCAACATTTCCGGTGTTTTTTGCAGTAACCGTGACAGTCAGCTCGTCTCCTGAATTTAGCTGTTGCTTATTAATTGTTTTTGTGACTGAGATCTCAGGACCATAAACTTTCACCTTTTCCGAATTGTTCGAACTCGCGTTTCCACTCTGCCCATTGGGCAGAGTAAAAGTAGCTATGGTTTTCGGGAAGGTGAATTCCCCAGGTTTGTCAGGAACTAGAGTGTACTCAAAAACCTTTTCAGCTAATTCTCCGGATTTAAGGGAAAGAGTTTTCTCCAGCACTGCGTCCTTCTTAAGGTGCATCTCGGGAACGATCGAATCATTAAGTTCGATATTGTTTATGTCACAGAGCCCTTCATTTAGAACATTGACCGAGACATGTACAGGCTTTCCCATATGGTTATCTTTTGTAATGGTCTTTGAAATAACAAGACCCCATTTTTTCTCGATTTTTATGACTTTTGAACCTATATGTTCATATTTATTATCCCTTACATCCACACATGTAGTTTTTGCGGTTATGTTAAGGTCAGTGTCAACCCAGGGAGTAGGCGCTTTCAAAGTTAGGTTTACAGGTTCAAGAGTCTCATCTTTAAGAACATCCCCAAGTGTATACCTTGTTTTTCCTTTAAGGACCTCCATTCCAGCCGTATCGATGGTTAGAATGGTATCTTCAGCCTTTGATTCTCCTTCATTTTTAAGCTTTATTGAGACATCAATTCTACTTTCCCCGGTAGATTTGGAATCATATGTATCTTTTTTGGTTTCAACATCTATGTCAAACTTTGGCTCTCCTTTTACGAGGATATCAAGTTCAGCATAAGGATTCCAGTTTCCTGACTTAAATTCCTTGTCATCCTTCTTGATAGTCTCATAATTTGGATCTATTTTTTGGGCATAAACCTTTATCCTATCATCATACACAACTTCCAAGCCTGCGGAAAGTGGAGCAGTCTTCAATTTTTCCCCATCTTTTGAAATTGAAATAAAAACCTGCTCGTTTTCGTTAAAATCTTCTGCTTTTATAATGTAGCCGTCGACTGTTACTGTATCCCCCCAGTACAGTTTTGCTCCATCCTGTTTTTCTACCCACTCAATGTCTTCTGCCGCAAGAGCATTCATTGAGATAAACGAAAAGGAGAAAACAGCAAGTAATGCTATCAGTGCAAGTTTCTTAACCATAGTTACCTTCCTTGAATTTGACACTTTTATGCCGGATCTGCGCACTGGAAGCATGCATTTTGAGCTTCTGTAACTGCTACGGCTTTTTTAAACATTTACGTCTACAATTCTAAATATCTAATAAATGTTTATTCAGGATTGTACAGCCGCACTTTGTTATTTGATTATTGTTTTTGCCCCAGCACTCCCCTATAATTTCCGAATTTTAACTTGTTATCATTTCATAATTCCAATTTCAGCGCTTTTTTGAAGCCCAGATAATTTTATAATTTGCTCATTTACGCTGTTTGGTTTAAGGCCATCTTAATATGAGATTTTGTTGGAACTATGTAAAATATTTAAGTATATCCTATTTCAAGTTTTTGTACTGTCTTTCGAATTTCATAAACTTCTAATATCATAGACGTTTTCTTTTCAAAGGCTGGATACCCCTGCTATGAAAAGGAAAAAACGTTTTTAAATATAAATAAGAAGTAGCGGTTCCTTCCGAATTGGAGGTTTTTAATGGAACTTGTAAAAGTCGTGGAAATTCTTGAAGAAATTGCGCCACCTGAACTTGCTGATGATTTTGATGAAGGTAGGATTGGCCTAATTCTCGACCTTGAAAACAATATAGAAAGAATTGCCGTTGCCCTCGATGCTAATTCTTATGTGCTTAAGAAAGCTGCAGAGATGAGAGCTAACCTTCTGGTTACCCATCATACCCTTATCTTCCATCCGATAAATAAAGTCTCAAAATCGCTGGCTGAATCCCTCAAGCTTGCCCTCGATAATGAAATTTCCCTTTACAGTATGCACACAAATTACGATAGGGCTGAAGGAGGCATTAATGACGTGCTTGCTAAAAGGCTTGGGCTCAAGAATATAAAAAACGCGGAAATCGGCAGGATAGGAGAGATCGAACCCTGTGTTTCGGCTGAGCTGGCGTCTCATGTCTCAGAATCTTTGCAAACGCCTGTAGTATATACCGGAGGAAAAAAGGAGATTAGGCGAGTAATGGTCGTCGGAGGCAGTGGCTTTTCGACTGAATTCCTTGAAATTGCCAGAGCAAATAGAGTTGACGCTTTCGTATCCTCTGAACTCAAGCATAATATTCTCCGAGCTTATGAAGATCTCTGCCTCATTGATGCCACTCACTATGCCACGGAAAATCCGGGTATGGAAGCTCTATGCTCCAAGCTGCGCGAAATTTCCGGCCTCGAGGTGAGATTCATCGAACAGCCTTCTGGACTCAAAGCAATCGACAGGTTATGAACATTTCTCCCGAGTTCTGCTCCGGAAAGGACGGTCCGGAGAGTCCTGAATTAAATAAGACTCTGTTAAAATAATACATAATTAAATTTACATACAAATATATTACTATAGAATATACTTTTACCCTTTCAATGCAGAAGTGATTTTATATGACAGAGGAAAAAGATCTAACTAGGAAGAAGATCGAGGAAAAAGATCTAACTAGGAAGAAAATAGAGAAAAAAGATCAAAATAGAAAGGAAGAGCTTAAAGAAGATTCCTTGGAGTCATTGTTGGAAGAACAGTTAAGAAATCAAGTTCGTTCGGATTATCGGCGCAGTTTAGGCAATGAATATCGCAGAAGATATATGGAATAAATTTGCCGATTAATTTCTCTTTTTAAAAAGCTATTTAAAATCTTGCGTTCTGTTCCTTTTTTCCTTTGTTCCATTAAGTCTAATTTACATTTAAATCCGATATTACATTTTAACCTCATTTGTATCCTTTAAAACTTATTAGCTTTTACTCTGGCACTCGATATTATTTTTTTAATTCACGGCTTCGGTTTCAAATGCATTCAAACAGCTCTCAAGATGCTTGCGTATAATCTGTACTTCTTCAGTTACTGGAATTGATGTCAGGATAGTATTGAGATAACCGCGTTCTTTGAGAAGAGCAAGAGTTGCCGGAAAATTAATATCAAAAATCCAGCTCAAGCGAAGGAGTTTCATATCATTCTGGTTTTTGGCGTCTGCAAGTTTTGCCATCCTGTTATTCAAGATATCCGCAACTATATTTTCCGAGAATCCGGGAGTATCAGGCATATCGAATTCAAGAGTAGGGTTCTTGAATTCTTCTTTTTTCTCGTAATCTTCACTCAAAAGCTTCAGAATATCCAGTTTATCCGCATCCCTTATCAATTTTGAATAAAAAAGAAGGACTCTGGAGTTTTCTGTATGTTCCGGGATT
>JAMXLQ010000200.1 GCA_024280975.1 Methanosarcina sp. | reverse complement strand
AGTACTTTTTTCGGGTGCTCAAGAGCCTGAGCTGTCCCCACAATCCCTGCAGAATAATATCCAGCATGAGGAAAAACCCAGCCATAGCCTCCCTGCGCGATCCCGAAATGAATATTTATAGTATCTGGAAACCTATTCCTTATAGTCTCATCCTCATCAGGAATTTCCGATACAAGGCCAAGTGCATATTCTTTTCTTTTGTCTCTTGGCCTTACTCGATATTTAAGGATTCCACCTGAACCCTCCGAAATAAGAACGAACCTTCCCAGATAGGTATTATCCGTTGTTCTGACCTCAACGCAATCTTCTTTTTCAACACAATCCAGAACTTTTTCCCCGGTATGAATCTCAATTCCGGTTTCTCTGGCTTTTTCAAGCAAAAGGTTGTCAAATACTTTTCTAGAAATTAGGAAAGCCAAGTTAGTTTCTTTCATTCCCTCTACAAAACGGTCTCGGAAATGAATCCTTACCTTTGAGATATTCCTCTCGATTACATACTCAGGAAGCTCGAAGTCCAGGCAAGAGAAACCATAAGAAGAAAGAGCCCCTCCGCAGAGCTTGTGCCTTGGGAAATTCTCTTTCTCGATTAAAAGGGTTAAAAGTCCCCTTTTCCCTGCTGTCCTACCTGCCGATGCTCCTGAAGGTCCTCCGCCTACTATGATCAGATCATACATATCATGATACCTGCTTAAGAATAAATGCAGCTATATATAAATAAAATAATCTGCCCTTAAAATAGATAGGATTGAAGGTATAAAAAAGAGATAAAAAAATAAATTAGATAAATAAAATCCCTAAAAAGTCGTCATTATTTTTATCATCTGAGTTTGAAATTAAGGAGCGCCCAGCGCAGGTAATCCTTATAATCAATCGTGAAATCCACCACCTCAAGATATTTGTCAACCATCTTATCACTTGATGTGAAGATCTTAAATGTTCGGTCAGGGAAATGATGCATTATCTTGGAAAACATCAGTGAGTACTTTAGATGAGTCCCGAACTCGGCCTGACAAAGAGCCTCATATTTGCTTAGGTCTTTAGGGTTTTTGCCTTGCAGACAAATTCCTGCAATTACTTCAGCTGCAAACTGCCCTGAACGAATTGCATAGGCAAGCCCTTCACCTGAAAAAGCGTCTACAAATCCAGCAGCATCTCCGCTTAGAAGGACCCTTGAACCCACCACTTTTCTCTTAATACCTCCCCAGGGGATTTTGTGCCCATGAAGCTTGTACTCTCCAGAAAAACCATTTTCCCTAAGAAAGTTAAGCATGGACTCTTTAGGGTGCGGAAAATCCTTGACAACCCCGCCGATTCCAACAGAATAGTAGGTTTTATGAGGGAAAATCCAGCCATATCCGCCACCAGCTACCCCAAAATGTAATTCTATGTATTTTCCCAGGCGATCTTCAATTTCTTTTTCTTCGGCAGGAACTTCAGTGACAAGGCAAATTCCATATTCTTCTCTGTTATCCATGGGCCGCACACAGGTTTTGATAATTCCCTGGGCACCTTCTGCAATTATCGCAAAATTCGCCCGGTATGTGCCCTGCTCGGTATCTACTTCAACACAGTCAAACATCTCCCTGCAGCACAGAGCTTTTTCTCCAGTATGGACTTCAATTCCTGTTTCTTTTGCCTTTTCAAGAAGGAAATTGTCAAATTTGTTTCTGGAGACGAGTGCAGATACTCGATGGTCCTTGTGTGCCTCAATCGATTGATCCCTGAAAATGACCTTTGCCCCTGTGACACTCCATTCAATAATATCCTGAGGAAGTTCAAAATCGAGATAAGACATTGCATGCTCCGAAAGTCCTCCCCCGCAGGGCTTGTACCTAGGAAACTTTTCTTTTTCAAGCAGTAGTGTCTTTATGCCAAGTTTTCCTGCCCTTCTTCCGGCCGAGGCTCCGGAAGGACCACCACCTATAATGATTACGTCATACATACAAGCAGCACCTTCAAAATTATCCTCAAATATCCTGATTTTTGATTATATAAGTAGAAAGTTAGATTAAAGTTTTTAATATTAGTTTAAAATTGCGATAGAATAAGAAAGAGCATGTCAAAAAAGATAGATTATCTGGAAAAAGGAAATACGTCATCAGGAAGAAAAACAGAGAATTCTTTACTTTTTACTCATTCTTTTCAGTTCTTAAAAGTTTCAAAAACATTTAGAACCTTCTGGTAATTTACTTCGGTTCCAAAGCAGCCGTCCCTTTCCATAGGAATACCGTAGCTTACAACGTTTTTTCCTTTGAGGGCACGCATAACCTTATTGATTTCATAATAGCAGGCGATTAAAAGGATACCATCGGCGGCTTCCATTTTAAGGATATTTTTTACATAGGAAGAACCTGTAAGAATGAACACTTTGTATCCGTACTTCTCAGCGTCTTTTTCCAACTGAGTAAAGACGCATTTCCCGCAGGATTTACACTGTATTCCTGTCTGAGTAGAATAAGCCGGACAGTCAAGGCTCCGCATGCAATGTGGGGCCAGGATAATCCTCTTCTTTGTTTTTGCAAAATCAGACTTATGGGCTCTGTTTTTCAGAGAAGCCATCCACTTATCCAGAACCCGGGTATCGGAAAATTTAAGGAAAAGGTGTCTTAGAGGCAAATAAAAGAAATCAAGTACATTTGCAAAAAAACCTGCAAGGTAAACATTTCCTTTGAGACTCCGTCTGCTGGCAATCAGAGCTATGCCGGAAAGAAAAAGAGAGAAAACGATTAAAAAGAAAAGAGCTTCCCCAATAATATTATACATTGCACATCTCCATTTTTTGAATTATTTCCTCAACATTGGCTTCGGTATTGAAACATCCGTCCTTTAGAAGAAGAACACCCTGTACAGGAACAAACGATACAGCCTGCATGTTCTCGGAAAGCTCGTTATAACAGGCAACACCAATGCAGGCTTCAGGTCTGTATTCTTTAAAGATCTTTTTTACAAAACTTCCCCCAGGCACTACAAAAACCCGAAAATTGCACCTATCAGCAGCTTCGGAGATCTTTGAAATATCACATAGCCCGCATCGTTTGCATTCATATCCGTAGATTGGGTCGCACCTAGCTTTACAGTTCGGATGGCGCAGGCACTGAGGAAGAAGTAGGATTTTCTTGCCTTTAACACGCAGGAAATCATCATACATAGCGGCGTTTCGGACATCAATAAGGATATCGTCAACAAGGGTCTCCCTTATTCTGAAAGCTTTGCAGAGCCATTTTGCAGGAGAGTAGAAAAGATAAAGTGTAAATAGCACGAACCCCGGAAAAATAATTCTGTGATTTTTAAAGGAATATGCCCCTATTAGCAGAGCAATCCCGGTTCCTGCAAGAGCAAAAAAAACCAGATATATGAATATTTTTCCTAGATATTCGTAAGGGATGTACATATCCAAGGGGAAGTGAGTATCGGTATTTAAATTTTGCTATAAAATAAGAAAATATAAAAAAGAGAAATAAAGAAAGCTAGAAAACAGCCTTCTCTTCACATTTATGTAGTGCTCAGGCCTAGAGCCTCTGCAACCAGCTCGATGACATCTTCTACAACAATGTCAGCTTTGAGCGCATCACGGCCATCCGAGAGGTTCCTCTTACAGAAGGGGCACGCACTGGAGAGGATGTCTGCATGGGTTTCAAGAGCGTCTTTAACTCTGGCTTCTCCAATTGCCACAGCAAGATCACCCATTCCTGCCTTTACACCACCGCCAGCTCCACAGCAGCGCTGGAATTCTTTTATCCTGTCCATTTCAACGAACTTAATGCCAGGAATATGGGAAAGCACATATCTCGGGGCATCAAAGACTCCAACGTGGCGACCAAGGTGGCAGGGATCGTGATAGGTAACAGTCTTGTTGATAGACTTTTCCCATTTAATTTTGTCCTGTTTTATCAGCCCTGCAAGGAACTCTGTGACGTGAACAACCTCAAAAGGCAGTTCTTTGCCGAGAAGTCTGGGCCAGTCGACCTTTGCAGCACGGAAGCAGCCTGCACATGCAAACAGAACCTTTTTGGCGCCTTTTTTCTGGAGGGCTTCGACATTGTGTCTTGCAGCTTCACGAGACACATCCTCGTAGCCTATCTGGCCTGTTCTGAGGGGATTTGAACCGCAGCACCATTCGTCTTCTCCAAGCATGGCAAATTTAATACCCAGCTTGTTAAGTACACGTGAGGTTGCAAAGGCCAGAGAAAGCTGCTTGTATCCTGCAGTACAGCCAGTGAAATAGACAATGTCTGCTTTATCTGCAATTTTTACATCACTGGGAACCCAGGCAAGCCTGTCCTTCTGGTCAAGCAGGTAAGCGTTATGGTACTGCTTTATTGCTTTAGCGGTTGCACCCAGCTTTCCATAAGGCCCAATTCCTTTTTTGACAAGATTTGTCCTTAGGGCTTCCCAGAGTTCTACGGTGTTAATGCCTGCTTCACAAACTGTTCCACAGACGCCACATGTAGTACAACCATATACATCGTCTTTGAATTCTTCAAGCTCTGATTGAGAAATTTCCTGCGGACCAAAGAGTCTTGCTTTAAATCCGTAGGATTTGTTCATGAACTGCTTCCAGCGCAGGATTTTATCCCTGGGGGCCAATCCTGGTTTCTGGCCTGAAGCAGCATAAGTCGGACACCATTTTAGACATTCACCGCAGCGAACGCAGGAATCAAGTTCCATAAGCTGGACTGCGGTAAGATTCTTTGTATCGATTGAGGGGGTACGTTTTGCCATATTTTTATTCGCCTCCCTTGTTTGCAAGAATTGCAAGCGGCGTGGCGATTACGTGAATATATTTACTGTATGGAATAAATGCGATACAGAAGAACAGGGAAAATATCGAATGGAAGAGAGCTGCCGGTGGTGCTGCCGAGGGGTCAAGCCCGAGACTCCATATAAATCCCGTTCGGATTCCATCGGCGATAAAACCGGAAATAGTAACTAAGAAAATTACTCCGATTAAAACCCAATCATACATAATGGAAGCTTCCCTGACTTCAGAGACAAACAGTCTTCTTACTAATGCTATAAGAACTCCGATAAGCAGGATATACCCGAAGATATAGTTCGGAATGGAGAGCCAATCTCTAAACACTTCAGTGGTGAATGGGAGTTCAATTCCGATCTTCTCGATCATTTCAACTGAAAACATCAACCCTGACAAGGCAAAGAGGGTCATCCAGCCTCCAAAAATAAATAAGTGCATGATCCAGCGGAAAGAACTTCTCTTGAGAATTCTCCTCTGGAAGATAATATCAAGAATCAGAACCTCTAGGATAGGCTTTCCATGTCCGTGATGAGATTCTGCTGTTACCTGTTTCCACCAGGTTTTTAAGAATGTGATTGCACTTCCTTTCTTTCCTTCCTGAGGCTCAAGACCATAACCTGTGACTCCTGTTCCCCATTTCTGTAAGTTAATTATCAGACCATATAAAAAAATCACAAGGGCTATTGTAGCCAGTATCATCACCTGGACAAACGTCATTCGTAGTGCATCCGAGAGTCCAGAGAAATATAACATTTCACTACTGATAGTTTATTCCTCCTATGTATAGATCAAAAACTGGGAATTAATATCGTTTTTACAATTGTCATGTTACAGAACATCAATAATAGTAAAGACAGAATGATAACCGTAGCGACTGTCTACATAAGGTTTGTATATTCTGTTAGTCTTTGTATCTATTATATTTAAACGTTATCTTTATTAAACAATACATCGAAAAGCCCACTGAATCGCAAAAATGAGATGAATGGGAGTAATAAGAGAAGAAACGAAAAAAGTAAAAGTAGAATAATAGTGATTAAATTATAAAATAAAAGGTATAAAAGAATCTTATAGAATTCTTCCGGACGGAAAAACAAGAAATTAGGCGGCAAAAAAGTAAAAAGTAAAAATGTAGGAAAAGAAAAAGTCAATCACAAGCCTTTTCAAAAAGGCTTGAGCGAAAACCCCAACAGCGGCGTGATAAACCGGCGCAACGGTTGCAGCTCAAAGGTTGCAGTGCAATGGTTGTACTTGACCGAAAAATATTGGTTTAGATAAAAAGCGCCTCTGAAAACCAAAAGAGCTTTTTACAATCCAACTTCGGCTTTGAATTTTTCAAGTCCAATCTCGTCAATTACTTCTCCGATTCTTCTGGGCTTCGGATAGTTTTTGTAAAAGTTAATTATCTTTTCAACAAGGTCCAGAGCCTGCTCTTCGGTGAGGTCTTTTGCCACTACGCTACCTAGCCTAGGGCGGGGTCCTGCGCTGCCCCCGACGGATAAAGTAAAGCCTTTTGGTGTACCCATGAGCCCTATATCCTTTATCATAGGTTCGGAGCATGAATTCTGGCAGCCGGAAACCCCCATTTTGAATTTGGAAGGAAGCGGCATCCCGTGGTACTTTTCATCAAGTTTTAATCCAAGCCCAACGGAGTCCTGTTTACCTCTTTTGCAGAAGGTAGTGCCAGGACAAATTTTAACACTGCGAACACAGAGTCCTATAGCAGCTCCAGGTTTTAGATTCAGCTCTCCCCATGCCGCATCCAGATCTTCTTCTTTTAATCCTACAATTGCAATCCTCTGGGCCGAGGTAATTTTAAGAGCTGCAGCCCCATATTTTTCTGCAATATCAGCTATTTTTCTAAGAGTTTCCGGGTATACTATTCCTCCTGGAATGTGGGGAGCAATTGCATACGTTTCGCCATCTCTTTGCAGGATTGCAGCTTTCTCGGGAAGATCACCTTTAACATACTCACGACTTACCATATTATACACTCCTCCAACTTAATTGATTCATTTTTATTTCAGGATTCGCTTACCTTAATCTTTACTTCGAATTTTCTCAGTTTAATTTTTAGTTCAAAGTTAGTTCGATTTAAGGTTTGTTTCGCAATTTGATTGCTATTTGCCTTAAATTTTGATACCATTATTTAACTTAAGACCGCATCGGAAAATCGGAAACAAAGGATAAATCCACAGAGCCAACGGATTCCTGAATCAATTAGCAGACACAGTCTTCTTCAGCCCCCTGAAATTAGACCCCCATACGGAAAGAGAAGAATCCGATATTCCGGCACTTTTCCGGATTAAATTTATCTCTCAGGTCCGGAAAGAATCTGAAACCCAGAGAGTATATCTGCTCGAAACAATATAAAATTGCATGCTTAACTTAATTCAGTTTGTTATAATTACAGAACCTGTTACAGAAGTATAGAACCTGGGATAGCACTACAGAATTTGAAACAACAATGTAGAGCTTGGCATAATACCTTGAGTTTGATATAACACCATAAAGTTTTCTAAGACCTGCAAAATTTATTAAGGGATCACAAAATCCTGAGCAAATGAGCTAGCCGAATTAAGGTAAGAAAAATAGTTAGCGGTTAGAATGATTAATGATTAAAACATTAATGATTAGAATAGTTGGCGATTAAAACCCCGGTTTAAGAACCTTAAATATGGAAAAGGGATCAAAGATCCGTTTTTCCTTATTACTGCTTTTTCATCCTTTCAATAAATCCTTTAAGTCCTGCTTTATGCCTGGCTTCATCCAGAGATGCCTTCTCAAAGAAAAGAGCAGCTTTTGTATTACCTTCCTTCTTGGCCAATTCTGCAGCTTCAGCTTTCTCGATTTCGGCTTTACTCTCTCCTTCAAACATCAGTTCCAGATTTTCGAGAGTTGTGTCTTTAACGAGTCCCAGGATTTCAGCTACCTCGGTAGCGTGCCAAGCCTCGTCCATGGCGACCTGGCGGAGATAAACCGCAACATCTGGAAATCCTTCCCGCTCAGCAATCTTTGACATTGCGAGATACCAGCCAACTTCAGTAGTTTCTCCTTTAAAGGTATTTTTTAGAATTTCTTCAAGAGTCATTCAATCACCATTTCTTTTTTAAAATAACCATTTTTATAGTTTAAACATAAAGCATTCTTTGAATTTAAGTTTTAGCTACAGTTGAGACCAATATAAGAAAATAGATCCTGTGGTTTGATTTTTCTATCTCATCAGCGAACTTAAGACTAATATATTTGGGAGGAGAAATAAAGAGTTCTGAATTCAAACAGAGCAAAAATTACAAAAAAGACAGGATTAAAAAAGGCAAAGGTTAAAACAGGAAAGGATTGAAATAGAAAAAAAGTTGGTGATAAAACCGAAATAAACCACAATAAAATCAAAGCACACCACAATGAAACCGGAACATACGGAAAATAATCTGTATGAAAATTTATATTGATGAGAAGAAATGTACAGGCTGTGGTAAATGCAAGGTTGCCTGCCCAAAAGACCCGAGAGTCTACTCAATGGAAGAAAAGCACGGAAAAAAGGTCTGCGTTTTAAAGGATTCGTCTTACTACCTGGTTGCAGAATGTGTGTGACTGTCTGCATGGAAAATGCAATCACACTTGAAAACTGATTTTAAAAAAGGACTGAGAAATTTGTCACTTGATATTCGTATAGTACTTGTGGAACCAATGTATCAGGGGAATGTCGGATCTGTTGCAAGAGCAATGAAAAACTTCGGATATACGGACCTGGTGCTTGTAAATCCCTGTAAACTTGAAGGAGAGGCAAGAGCTATGTCATCCCATGCAAGAGATGTGCTTGAAGGGGCAAGAATTACCTCAACGCTTGATGAGGCTGTAAAAGATGTCAGCTTGACGATAGGGACTACGGGAGTGGCAAGCCTGAAAACCGGAGAGCACATCCGTCTTCCTCTTTATACCCCCAAAGAGCTCAAAGAAAAACTTAAAAATTGTAGCGGAACAATTGCAATTCTTTTCGGGCGAGAAGATACCGGTTTTCGGAATGATGAACTCAAAAGTTTTGATATGCTTATTACGGTTCCAACTTCTGAAATATATCCAATTATGAATCTCTCACATGCTGTTGCAGTAGTGCTTTATGAACTTTCGGAGCTGGAAGGAGGGAACAGTCCGCTTGCCGATGGGTTTGATCTCCAGCTTCTATACGGGCATCTTGAAGAACTGTTAGAAGAGATCGATTACCCGCCTCATAAAAAAGACAAAACATTTCTGATGCTGCGGAGAATATTCGGAAGAGCAGGACTAACTCCCAGGGAAGTTCAGACTTTGAGGGGCATAATAAGAAAAACCGAGAGAAAAATGGGATATGAATTAAAGGAGTCCAAGAGCCAGGAACCGGAAGCTTCGGAAAGTATGGAAAAGTTCATATGAGAATAAACCTGTTTTTACATCAGGATTTATGATACGTATTTTAACTTTTTTTTAAAATCGTTTTTTAAAGAGAAAATCTTGTAACGAAGAATGAAAATTTTACCCAAGCCAGATTGATATGACTGAAACCGAAAGCAAGTGGGATGAAAAGCTAAAAAGGTTTTTTAAAGACTACTACTGGAAT
>JAMXLQ010000199.1 GCA_024280975.1 Methanosarcina sp. | reverse complement strand
CTGCAGACCTGAAAAAGAAATGATTAAAAACCTGGAGACTCCCCCGAATTACACTTTGGGAGGTTTCGCCCGCGTGCCGGCAGTAGAATTAGGAGTTAAAAAAGGCTCAGAAACATAATTAGAACAATAAAAGAGCTAAGAAATAAGAATATAAAAGGAATTAAGAAAAGAGATAAGAAAATCCTTTCGGATTTTCCCCTGCTTCTTGATACTAAACCAGATGAAATTAGGCTGCTGCAGGTTCGGGTGCAGAAGGTGCTGGCACGGCTTCGACCTGAGTTTTCCTGATTTCGACTCTGCGGAGCGGGTAAATGAATTTGGCCTGCCTGTAAATGGTTGCGGAGAGCCTGCCAAGGATTGCTTCCTGCATGAAGGACTCAAAATCCAATTCAGATGCTCGCTTTTTGACGATATCAACCATCATTTCCCTGATGGCTTTGATCTGGCTTGAGCGTGCCCTTTTGATTGTGAAGCAGGTGGGCTTTACACGGATGACATAACCGTCTTTAGTTTTAACATCGATATTCGCATCGATCCTTGAGGTCTGCCTCTTCACGATTGACCTAACATAGTCGGTTGTGAGTTCATGGCCCATGAGGTCGGTAGTTGCTGTGTCTCCGACGACATTGTTGATCCTGAGGATGACCTTTGTGTTATTCTTGGTCATATCGTTGGTAAGTTCACCAACAGTGGTTTCAATATTGCGCCCTACGAGCAGGGAAGGATCTCCTGCCATAGTGTTACCGACAATGCTTCTGTTTAAATAAGCAGGGGCTTCAATATTATACCATTCCTTGGATTTCCATCCGTCAAGCTTTCTCTGTACTTTCTTTCTTGCCAAGTAATTCCTCCGAAGTAATATTTAGTTTTATAAATTTTTGTATTTTATTGATTTTTGCATGCTGCTGGTTTATCCTGTGGCCCTCAAGCCTATCAGTTTCTTATTCCGAATGCTCGGTAAGCTATTTCCTTAATCAATGAGCATGAATGACCTTTAGTGCTTTTGCACAGACTTTGCGCTGCCCGGCGCGGTTTGTGGTGCTCTCAGCACTAGCGTTTCCCTTTCAAGATGAAATTTCCGAGCTTCCATAGGCTTCCGAATTTGGACCCGTCCCTCTATTTCGGCAGCTACAGGCTCCTGATAATCAAAAATATGATCCGGAAAATCGCCAGAAGTTCTCAGAAATTAGCGGCATCTAACTAGTTAATGGCTCACTATACATATCATATCAGTATATAAACAAATCGGTCAGAAACGCTTTCTGCTTTCCTGTCCGGCACACGGTTCTTTAGCTCAGCTTCCCTTACCTTAATTTTTCAAAAAGAAGATGATTAAACAGGACGAAGATGGAATGTATGTAGATTCTGTACCTGAGCTTCCGGGCTGTCACACACAGGCAAAGACGCATGATAAGTTAAACAGGAGAATAAAAGAAGTAATTGAACTTTACCTTGAAGTTAAGCCTAAAGCGTAAGAAATTAAAAACAGGTTTATTTTTTCCCCGCGTCCATCAGCCTCTCGTTTGCGGTCAGGATCTCGACTCCAAGTTCGCTGAAATCTTTGTCATGGGTTACAAAAACCATATCCTTTGCCCGGCAGATCTGGGCGAAAAGAAGGTCATTAAAGTCGTATTTTCCCTGCTCGAACAGATCCATGACTTCAGGAAGGTCTATCGCCTGCAATTCAGGGTCGCAGGCAAGGGTGCTTTTGAGAATTTTTCTTACGTTGTAAGCTATTTCTTGGGCTATCGCCCGGAAGGCCAGCGAGTTTCGAAATTCCTTGAACCTCGTAAACTCAGTCTGTTGTTTGAACTCTATTCTGGAAAAGGCGTTGATGAATTCCGAAATTATCATACAGTTTATGTAGATCGTGCCTTCTGAGTTTCTGATTGCTTTTAAGGCTCTGGAGTAAGCGTCCGATAGCTGATCAGGCCAGCCGATTGGGCCGTAGATATACAGCCAGATGTTGGTATCAAAGAAGTAGCCCTTGCCTGCGGGAAAATCGTATTTATCTATGGAGTGCACCTTTAAAGGAGCGGGTTTTGCGGGTCTGGCTCCTCCGGCGCGAAGTCTTGGGCGGCGTTTCACCGGAAAAACGATTGCGTGGTGAACGCTCTTACGCATCCTCTTCTCCTCCCAGCACGTCTTTCAGTGCCTTTCTGCAGGTATACGCATGCTCAAAATAGGTTTTAGCCCGCTCAATGACTCTCTTAAGGATAATCTCATCTTCCTCGGAGATATCCGTGAATAAAAGGTTACTCTCAATCTGTTCTGCGGGAAAACAACCGTAAAGCTGCCCTATTGCCGCGTTCAGAAAAGCAGGCGTTAATTCGTTCGTGTCTGCGAAAGAAAGTTCTATCTTCTTATTTTCGCAGAGCACGGCCGTAATTTTATCGTAAACTTTCTGCCCGTCACAGGCGGCAACGCAGCAGTTTTCCCCGGCAGTTTCAAAAACATTGATCTTTACCATTTCTTCCGTAAGTATCCCCATATGCTTATACTCATAATGGTTTAAAAAGCTCAGGGTCTAAACCCAAAACCAGCATCTGAAAATCTGTCTTCACCGTTATTGCCACACAGCTTAATTATTCACAAATATTGAGTTTCAGTTGGTTTTAGCCGGACTTTTTAAAGAGGAGCCAGCCTTTTTCCCCTTTTCCATATTTTGTCCGGATTAAAAAGTAAATCCCTCTCAGTTCTTCCCCTTCAAGTACCACGACAATCTCCTTTTCCTCACGTTTCAAAAGCTCAAAAGTACCCCGATCCCAGATCTCAACCTTGCCGGCTCCATATTCTCCGGCCGGGAGTTCTCCTTCAAAATCAGCATATGCCAGAGGATGGTTTTCAGTCTCGA
>JAMXLQ010000198.1 GCA_024280975.1 Methanosarcina sp. | reverse complement strand
ATAACTTCCATCCGGATAGGTTACGAGTGCAAGAGCAGGCGGTTTTCCACTTTCCTTTGTAACCTCTTCGATTGCCGTGGCATATCCTTCAGGGTTAAGGTAGTAATCAGGGCTGCCTGAATGTGGTACGGTTTTGATATTCAGGCCTGCTCTTTCGGCTGCAACAAATGAAGAATAATGGGCAAGTCCGTCAAGCACAATCCAGTCACCTGGCTTTCCAATTGAATGCATGACAGCAAACTTGGACTCCCGTGCCCCATTTGTGACCCTTGCCTCATCACAGCCAAGGAACTCAGGAAGAGCCTTGTGCACGAAATCATAAATAGGAGGCTTTTTTATCTGATCCAGAACCCCTCCGCAGAAATCACATACTGAATACCCGTCTCCCCATTCTACAAGAGCCTGTTTTGCAGCCTCGGTCAAAAGCCCACCTGTCTGAAGAGGGTCGATGTTTATGCTGCCCAGGGTCTCTCGTTTTATAAAACCGAATTTCTGAAGGGATGAGTCATCAAGCTTCATTTTC
This sequence comes from Methanosarcina sp., assembly GCA_024280975.1. Taxonomy (GTDB): domain Archaea; phylum Halobacteriota; class Methanosarcinia; order Methanosarcinales; family Methanosarcinaceae; genus Methanosarcina. Next base: position 15,329 of record JAMXLQ010000198.1, on the reverse strand, counting down.
TTTCATACCTCAATATTAGTTACAGATTAGTTAGTCACAGGTTAGTTTATAATTTTTAAGTTGTAGATACATGATATAGTCTTAGAACTAAAAAAATCGGCATATTATATCCAGTTTAATGATTTTAGTCTAATTCTGCGTTTACGATTTTCTTATTTATCCTGAATACGCATAGAACTCATAAAAAAGTATTCCGAAAATCTCTGAGATTTGAAAACAGCAAAAGCTCACTCAAACAACTATCTGGAACTTCCTATAAGAAAGATTCCGGATTTGTGGGAAAAAGAAAGCAAAACGTCTTTAAAAAGACGCTATGCTGCCATTTTTCAGATACTTCAGGCATTTACTGCCTTGCTAAAGACATCAGTAAATTCGTCACACTGAGAAATTATTTTCGAAGCAGCGTCCTTTAAGACCTCAATAGGGTTCGTACCATCAGTTTTGATGTAAAGGATCGGGTCACTAATACTTACATATTTCATATCATAAAAGGCAATCTCAACCCTTTCATCTCTAATCAGAAGGTCCTTAAGCATATTGAGAAGGGTATGTGTCTCGCCTTTGAGCTCGACTTCAAGCTCGTTTTCTGTTTTGGAAAGAATGTTCAGTTCCATTGATGATCACCTGTGAATGGTGAGTAATATAATCTACCGATAATCTATTGTGCAGAAACCCATACCTGCATGGAGAAAGAAGTTATTGGATTCCTTTCCCGTACTCGGTTGAGATCTTGCGAGTTTCAGTCATATTGCAGACAGGGCATTTAAGCTTTTTCCCTTCAAGCACGAGCTCTCCTCTGCAATTTGAGCAGTAGGCTTTTACAACTCCCAGGGAATCTTCAGCTATTGTCAAGCGCATTCTCTCAGCATCGATAACTCTGGCCCTGATTATATCAGAGGGTCTTAATTCGTCTGAAAGTCTCTTAACGTAAGAGTCCCGCACGTTCGACACATGGATGTCTCCAAGCCGCACATTGACAATTTCTCTGTTTTCTTTGCCTTCAATTCCTGCAACTTCCACCATTGCTCCGGATTCGCGTACGTCGGTTATCTTTCCATATACAATATCTCCCACTTTAAGGATATTCGGAGTGAGTGTGCTTGGCCTGACAGAGACTACCCTTGCTTTCCTATCTATAATTACGTTTCCGGTGGCTGTAGAGTAAATGTCTCCGGCAGATACAGTTGTTCCTTCTCCGGACTTGAACTCCTCTGTAGTTCCAACGAGTTCTCCAGGAAGAACAAAACCTCCCTTTTCAAGCTCTTCTTCTGGAGTCTCAGCTTCGTAGGGGGTCCTGGTTCCAGGCATATCCGTTCTTTCCCTGGGGCCTTTTTTCGGGTAAGGGGTTCTTCTTTTCTTACCCTGGTTTCCCCTAAACTGGTCTTTTGACTGGTCCCTAGGCTGACCTTTAAACTGATCTCTGGAGTGCCCTCTGAAATGATCTCTTGACTGGCTCTTATATTGATCATTGGACTGCTCCCTGGGCTGACTTTTAACCTGTTCCCTGTGCTGAGTCTGCTGGGTCTTAAACTGATCTCTCGACTGACCTTTGAATTGAGCCCTACTCTCTGAAGCGATTTGAGTAACCTTTTCGGTAACTGGCTTAACTTCGCTCGGACCAGTCAATTTTGTTCTTGTAGTTTTACTTTTTCTAATTCTAATCATGATCCCTCATTTGAATTATCGTTAGTAGTCAATCTAAATAGTAATCGCAGCAAATATCAATAACATTAGAATACTAGCATCTATTCAATCAAACACTGGCAGCCGTTCAATCAATAGATAATCAACCTCAGGAGAGGAGACAGATTATCAAGAGTTCGCATTATATGCCATTTTTGCCTCTATTGACGCAACGTATAATTTGATAATACACAGGCATATCTGTTATAAGCAGTGTTATCGCTTGCCTTGAGGTAAAGCCCTGACACGGGCGCTATAGAATTTGACGCCTTAAACGGTACTTGCGTCTGGATTATCCGGAGACCTTAATCCTGTAGATCTCGACCTCAATAACCTCTCTTTCTTTTTTATGGAAGTCAAAGGTTCGTTTTAGAGGGAATTTCGCGACGTAGAAGTGTGTAATGACCGCAGGCTTAATGAACTTTTGGATAAAAGCAAGGCTTCCTCGGTTGTGAATTGAATATATAATTTCACTTGTTCTTAATGCTGACGAAAGAAAAGGTCTATCCCTGCCTTTAACTCTTGCCCCGAAAGGAGGATTCATAACCGTGGTTTTTACGTGGTCTGTAATGTCTGTAATGTCTGATAATACAAACTCAACTTCTACCCCAAGTTTTATGGCATTTCTTTTTGCGATCTCAAGGGCTTTTTGATCCGCATCATACCCAACAACCTTTCTGGCTCCCAGAAGCTTCGCCCCTATTGCAAGGATTCCAGTACCGCAGCCCAGGTCCTGCACGGAGTCATCAAGATCTCCTTGCATATAAGCAAAGTGAAGAATTTCCGCAGCTACAAGAGGAGGTGTCTGATATTGCTCCAGCTCAAGTTCAGGATCGGAAAAATTTTCTAACTCCTCAAGCAATATCTCAAGTTTTCTTTGTTTCATTTCATCGACTTAAATTCTCTATTTACTTATATTTTAATTTTTTATTTATATATTTTAATATTCTACCTACAAAAAACCAACAGTAAAAAATTATACAGGCTCCTCGGTAATTTCATCGAGTACAAGGTCTTTCCATTCCCGTTCTCCAAGTACGATCTCAAATTCCTGAGGAGTAAGCATAGGGGAGGGAAAACGACCTACCTCGTCAATTGCAAGTCTAGGACAGGCAGTATTCACGAAAGCATCTACTTTGAACTGGAGAAGCTGATCTGGAGTTACAAGATCAATCAGGATAACATATGCCTCTTTTCCATGCTTCTTCGCAAGTGCCTTTAAAGAGGAAGCCAGCTTCATTCTTTCCTGTCCGTTTTTACTTGAGATGATTATCCCGAAAACCTGTGCATCCAGAGACTTTGCAATTACCGCGCTTCGCTGGCGAAGAATTCTTGAAGGATCTACTTCGCGAACCTCCCCGGAAAAAGGATCAGTTGCAAGAACTCGCTTTTTTGTGGAGAGGGCCACACCTAAGGGATGAAAATCTCCGCTTCCGATGTATAGGTATTCATCACAGACTTCATTCCTTGCTGCCGAAAAGTTGCAGCCTAGAACCTGGCCAGGGTATGCGAGTCTGGAATCCCCGCGCCCGATTACGCAGGTCTTTCCGTTCGCCTCGAGGACAGCGCAGGCCTCGAGGAGCTTATGGACATGCTGGACAGTAGTAATCAGCCCTATAACCTGCCCCTGAAGTTGAGAGACAGCCTTTTCAACAGCAGGCCGAATGTCAACTGGAGAACGTGTCTCTATGAAATATACCTTGCCGGAAAGTTTGGTATCCTCGAGCTCAGCATGCCCGAAGTGGAAAAGAATGTCAACTTGGTCGAGCAGGGTTCTATCCAGATCACAAGCTCCAAAGCAGGGATCTCCAGAAATAATGATTTCAGCGCCGGTAGCTTCTTCAATTTTTTTTGCGAGCTCCGGCCCTTTTCTTTTGAGCCCCTCAGGGAACTGGAAACCTACGGTTTTCGCCCCGAGTTTATTTATTACACTGATAATATAGTCAGGCCTTAAGTCAAAAGCTTCATTCGTTCCCAAAGACATTCTTGATCTCCACGCCTTTCTCGCTCACGTCGATAGTAACGAGAATTTTGGGCTCAATTCCGAGTTCCTTTAGTTGTAAATAGCCGGTTCCTCGCCCAATAACGGAAATTACGTCCAGAATTTCTACACCCATAATTTTCAAGGCTTTTACGAGTGCTATTAACGTTCCACCAGTACTTATGACGTCGTCCACGATAATTACTCTGTCCCCTTTCTTAAGCCCATTTATGTAGAGAGCTCCTTTCGAATATCCTGTACTCTGAGACAGCTCTACTTCTCCTTCAAGGAAATAAGGCCGCTTTCGAACAATCGTCAAAGGAATTCCCGTTTTCAGAGAAAGGGCATTTGCCACAGGAATACCCATGGCCTCTATTGTAAGAATAGTGTCAACTTTTTTAATATCGGTAATCTGGAGAATATATTCGGCGATCTCTTCAACCATATGGGGGTCTATGGATGGTACACCATCAGAAATTGGATGGATAAAGTAATTGTATTCTCCTCGCTTGATCACAGGAGAATTAATGAGTGAGGTTTTCAGTTTTTCAAGCATGGTACTAACTCTTTTTTGGCTGTTGCGATATTTCCTGTAAGTAAAGAATTATGTTGTATTAATAAGGAATCCTGTTCTGATAATAAAGAATTCTGTGATATAATAAGGAATTCCGTTCAGGTAATAAAAAATTCTATAACCACATCCCGTAATCCAGATGCATGTAATAGTCAGAGGGCGAAAATCTGAACATGCCAGGAAGAGAGCAGATGGACTCTAGGAAAACGTCAAAATTACGAAAAAATAAAAAAGTTAAAGAAAAGTGAATAAAAGTATTAAAATAAGAAAAAATTAAGGACAGACAATAGTATCAAACAGTCCTACTACTAATTCCGCCAGTTCCTTGCTTTTTTCAGTTGAGATCATCAGAGTGTCAGCACGTGAAGCACGACATCCAAGCCTCTCAAACGCGAATTCGTCCGCCTGATCACGCTCATCGAAAACAAAGACATCCAGGAAATCCTGATAATATTCTGCAACCCCCATTGAAGAGACCTCAAGCCCCGACGCCTGCATTAGTTTCCCGGCAGGGCCGCTTACAGGGGCATTGCCAATTATTGGGCTGACTCCCACTACCTTTTTCTTTTGCAGCAGATCTTTCATGCCTGGTAGGGAAATGATAGGCCCTATGCTCGTGATCGGATTACTTGGCCCTATAAGAACATTGTCATCGTTTTCCAGAGCTTCAAGTACTTTTGGAGAGATTGAAGCTTCGGAGACCCCCCTTATGTCAATATCCAGCACTTCAGGCTCTCCGTGTTTTCCGATCCAGAAATCCTGAAAATGCATAATTCCTTCAGGAGTCTCTATATAAGTGGAAACAGGATCATCAGACATGGGTAAAATTTTTGCATTAATTCCGAAAATGGATGAAAGTTCTAAAGTTGCATCTGTAAGGGAAATCCCACTCCGGAGAAAATTTGAACGGATGATATGGGTTGCCCTGTCCAAATCCCCAAGTTTCATGCTTTCCATGACGCCCAGTTCCTGCATACGCTCATAAGTCAGGAAGGTGTCGTCTTTTATACCCCACCATCTTTTTCGGTCGATCTGGTCTGAAAACAGATAGAGCACAGTATCCAGGTCAGGGCAAATTAAGTTTCCCGAAACCCAGAGGTCTTCGGCAGTATTTACAACAACGGTCAGTTCCTCCGACGGGAGGATTTCCTTGAGTCCGTCAAGGAGCTTTGGAGTTCCGGTGCCACCTGAAAATATAATCATGATAATACCTTATCCGGCTTTCTTTTAAACTTTCGGGTAGCAGGCATTTCTGCAAAATGTGCAGTATCAGAGTAGTAGTAATAACAATATATAATGAAATCTCTTTAAAGAATAATGAAGGTTGTCCTTGATCCCGTACACGGTTACATCGAGCTGGATGATTTAGCTCAGGACCTTCTTTTTACCCCCCAGATACAGCGCCTCAGGAGGGTAAAACAGCTTGGATTTTCAAACCTTGTCTATCCGGGAGCGAATCATTCGCGTTTTGAACATTCGCTTGGAGCAATGCATCTTGCTTCCGTGCTAACCAGGAATCTTGACTCGATTGAAGAGGACAAGAAAACTGAAATAAAAGCTGCTACTCTTCTGCACGATGTAGGACACGGACCTTTTTCTCATGTTACAGAGAATGTTATTGACAAATATACGCGGCACAGGCATGATGATGTAAAAGAAATCCTGGAAAAGGGGGAAATAAAGGAAGTTTTGAGCAAATATGGGATTTCTTCAGGAAACCTTGCAAAACATATAAAAGGGGAAACCTCTCTAGGGCAGATCCTTAGCAGCGAGATTGATGTGGATCGAATGGATTATCTTGTCCGGGATGCCCATTATACAGGTGTGGCTTTCGGGGTCGTGGACTACAATCGCCTGATAAATCAAATGAATTTTTACGAGGATAGACTCGTTGTAAATTACGGCGGATTAAAAGCTGCCGAATCTCTTTTGGTTTCACGTTTCTGGATGAACACATCGGTCTACTATCATCATGTAACTAGGATCTCGGAAGCTATGTGTTCCAGAGCCGTGGAGTATATGATTGAAGATAACGAGCTTGATCCGTTCAGACTCAGGCAGATGGATGATATAGACCTTGTCGCATCCATGCGAAACGCAACAGGATATGCAAGAGAGCTTTCACGGCTGCTGGACGCCCGTAAGCTCTATAAGAGGGCACTTTACACAGGCCTTGCAGACGTAGGAAAAGCGGTACTCAGGCACCGTGACCGAATCCGAAGGGTAGAAAAAGAAATTGCAGAACTGGCCGGGGTTGATCCTGAGTATGTGCTTGTGGATATTCCTAGGACGCCTGAAATGCTGGAAATGCAGGCCATGATAAAAACTGACCATAAAATGATTCCTCTTAACGAAGCTTCCCATTTTGTATCCATCCTTCAAGAAGCCCATATGGATAACTGGAGAATGGGGGTATATAGCCCAAAAGAGCACTGCGAAGCCGTTGGAAAAGCTGCTCGAAACTATTTTGATATTAAAAAACCCATTAAACAATTTAAACTGAGTGATCTCTGAATTAGAATAAAGAAGTAAGAGAATCTAAAGGAAAAAGGAAATTAAAGGAAAAACTTAGAGAATAAAGGAAAAAAATGGGATTTTTCTTGAGATTTGAAGAGATGAGGTAGGAACTTGTTTCAGATTAAACGGAAAGTGGGAAAAATCGAGATATTACTTGAGGCAAAAAAGATAGGAGAAGATTACCTGCTGGCCCTTACAGGTGGAGAGGAACATGTGGGAGCTGTTGCCGTAGGACTTTTTGAGGAGAAAAGCCAAAGAGCAAGTTCATCGGTGATAACAATGCCCGGGCACCGGGAGGAATATCTTGCCCTGGAAGGAGCAAGGCAAGTGAGTAAGGCCACGAAGAAGACCTCAGTGTTTGTTGTTGGAATACATAAGGATAATATCAGCCCTGAAGAAATAAGAGATGTAGTCTCAGCGGCAGGAGAAATGGTGGAAAGCTTCATTGCCTTTTATGAAGAAGAAGAAGAAGACATGGCAGGGCAAGATAGAGATTTGAAATAACGGTAGAGAAATGTATAATGGAAGCATGGCAACATTACAATGGAAACAGTAACGGCAGGATAAAATGGAGATAACGGTAGGGATCAGTGGAGCCTCAGGGGTTCAGTATGGAATTCGTCTTCTTGAAGTACTGGCGGAAAAAGGAATTAAAACCCATCTGGTTTTGACGGATGCTGCAAGCCAGATAATAAAAATCGAGACAGATTATACCCCTGAAGCAGTGGAGAAACTTGCAACCTGGAGCTATGCCCAGAAAGATTTTTCAGCACCAATTGCAAGTGGCTCTTACAGGACAGGAGGAATGGTTATCGCTCCTTGCAGCATGAAAACCCTTGCAGCCGTGGCAAATGGAGTATCTGATACCCTTATTACAAGAGCTGCAGACGTCTGCCTCAAAGAGGAGAGAAAACTTATCCTGATGACCCGGGAAACGCCTCTTAACCTTGTACATATTGAAAACATGCTTAAGGCTAAAAAAGCAGGGGCAAGCATTCTTCCAGCCTGTCCGGGTTTTTATTCACGGCCCAAAAACCTTGAAGACCTTATAGATATTATGGTGGGAAGAACTCTTGACCTGCTCGGGATAGAAAACGAGATCTATCACCGCTGGAAATAAGGGAAACAACCTCATAAGAAATCGGGAATTTGGAACTATCAGGCAGAAAAAGATTCAGTTTCCGAAAAAAAACTTTTTAGAGAAGCATGACAGATCCATGTTCTAACGAAAATTATATAAAGGATAATCTCCTTTGAGAGGAAGTACCCCTTGGGATAGTAGGGTAGCTTGGTCCATCCTCGAGCGTTTGGGACGCTTGGACCGCGGTTCAAATCCGCGCTATCCCATACACACTTTTTTATTACTTTTTTAAGAATAGTTACATTCGAAATCTGTGCTTTTTTCTTCATATTTTGCTCTCATATCATTTTTATGTTGTACATACAGTAAAGTAGGGAAATTTTCGGAGCTTTCTGACTATGTAAAAGTGGAATTCAAAAATTATTTGATTGTTAGAGAAGTTAACTGTTTTAACAAGGAAAAAGATGTTTATTTTCTCCAATGGTTTCTTTCCTTTTTTCTTACTCTTTGTATCTGTCAAAAATGTCTTACGTCAAAATATGTTACACATGATAGAGATTTCCCATTTTCCAACTGAAATCTAAGTTTTAATATTTCTTAATATCCCGATAACAATATAGAACATGCGCATATTTTTTTATATGTTGACATTCATTAGATATTAAGAAAGAAGAGGAAAATAAAAATGAGTTTTTTGGAACAAATGGATGTTTTCTGGTACCAGTTGGGTAAAGGAATTAAACTATCAGTATGGATATCTTTTATGTTGGTTATAGTTTGGGTAATGTCTAAAATAATGGAGAGTTTTCCTCAGTCATGAACGCCATTAAGTTAAATGTCACATCATTATGAAAATCAGTCGCCACTCATTTTAGCAAAAGTCATCACATGCACAAACTAAAAAGCGAAATAGCAACAATTAGAATTACATCATAAAGATTCAATCTTGCATACATATATGTAAACATAGAAACACAGACTGTCAGAATAGTATTAAAAAATTAAAAAGAAAAATAACAATAAAAATATATGTAGATATCACAGTCTCTAAAAGTAAATAAATGAGTTTAGAGAAAATGTGGAGTAGAACTAAAGGACATTGAGAGAGTAATAATCAATAAAGTGTGAATGTTTATAAAGTTAAATTATATAAAATGATAGGTATTTTATATCCGCCCAAATAAAAGTAAGCATTTTCTTAAGAGTGGATGTATTCCTTATTAGAGACCTTTTTATTAACAAGTAAGAAATATCTCTTTTTCGATTTGTTCAGCGAAACAATTCCAAATATCCCCAAACAAAATCTAGATTAAAATCTAGATCCAGGTTTAAATCAAAATCATAGATTCAATAAAAGAAAATACATCTTTAAACACCTAGTTATATAATTTCATATTCAATAGGTCACATAAAGAATGCTTTTTTACATAATCAAACCCAGTCAAGTTTTCACGAAAATTTTCTTTTTGAATACATCCCGTTATCAAACACCAAGCCTGTCAAACTCAGAAGTATTTTATATTTGGACACTAATCTTTACATGATTTCTGTAGCTGTAAAAAAGTTAAGCGCCTACAAACTAGCCATAAAACATCGTTACCGGGAAAGCTAGGTAGTATAATACTTGCTGATTGCAGGTTCTGGGAGTAAAAGTGTGTTGGTTACAGAAAGTTATGTCCCTTACTGAAACCAAAATAAGTTTAAAAAGGAGTGTGAATAGGTGGAAGAAAACCGGAAGATCTTGAATAAAGTGGCTCCTAAATTGTTATGTACTATATGCGTGTCACTGCTATTAGTATCGTTGTTTTCATTTATTGGGTTGGCTGGAGATGCAAGTTTATCCCCTAGTACAGATTCAAATGAGAAAATATCAAAAGGTTTGTCTTCAAAACTTTCTGAGGCTTCAGCGGCTGAAAAAATTCCAGTAATTATAATGTTAACAAATCAGCATATCCCATTTAATACTGCTGAAGGGAAAGCTAAAATTGAAAGCGAGCAAAAGGATCTCAGAAAGTTTCTCGAGAGTGAGAAATCAAAAAACAAAGTACAAAAAATAAAACCCATCAAATTAATTAATGCTGTTGCCGCCGAGGTAACCCCAGAAGTTTTAGCCTCTCTTGCCGAGAGATCCGACGTTAAGACAATCGAACCTGATGACGTTGTTCACCTAATAGGACAATCCGAAACTTCCTCCGAAGAAATAGAAGCATCGACTACTCAGCAGAATATAGCATCTACACATGCATGGGGAGTGGATAAAATTGATGCACCTGCAGTGTGGGAAAAGGGTATAACTGGAAAAGGGATAACTGTGGCTGTAGTAGATACAGGAATTGACGCAACACATCCCGACCTTGACGACCTTGACGATAATCCCAGTACAAACGATCCGAAAGTTATCGGTTGGATCGACTACATAAACTCACAGTCGTCCCCATATGACGATCACGGACATGGTACGCATGTATCCGGGACCATTTCAGGAACCGGTGCTAACGGTATACAGACCGGAGTTGCACCAGGTACAAATTTGATAGTAGCAAAAGTGTTCAATGCATACGGTTATGGATCAACATCTGACATTATTCTTGCCTTTGAGTGGGCAGTCAATAATAAAGCCCGTATTATAAGTTATAGTGGTGGCTCATACTATCATGAATCTGCATACACAACTGCAATAGACAATGTTGTGGCAGCAGGCGTAACTCCTGTTATAGCGGCTGGCAATTCTGGACCGGACTCTTTTACTATCAATTGCCCAGGTGATGAAAATAACTCAGTCACTGTCGGTGCAATAGACTCCTCCGAGTTAATAGCATATTTTAGTAGCCGCGGTCCCGTTACTCTTGATGGGCAGACGTACGTTAAACCTGATGTGTCTGCTCCCGGAGTAGCTGTCACTTCAACAGTTCCAGGCGGTAGATATGAGGCATGGGACGGAACTTCGATGGCAACACCACACGTCTCCGGTACTGTAGCATTAATGTTGGAAAACACCCCGACTCTGAAGCCCTCTAATATAAAGAGCACATTAGAAAGCACGGCTAAGGATCTTGGATCAACAGGAAAAGATAATGATTATGGTTCAGGCCTAATCAATGCATCTAAAGCGGTAGGCGATACTCGACCTGTAGTAAACTTTTCCGCGAAACCTATCGAAGGAAAAGCACCACTAAATGTTACCTTTACTGACAAAAGCACAGGAAATCCGACTAAATGGAAATGGACTTTTGGAGACGGAACTAGTTCAACAGCAAAGAATCCAACACATAAGTATTCCAAAGTAGGAAGTTATAACGTTAACCTGACGGCAACGAATGCCGTAGGCAATAACACGATAACAAAAACAGGTTATATAAAAGTAGTAACAAACCCGGTTGCAAACTTTACCAGTAATGTTACATCAGGAAAAGCCCCATTAACAGTCGCCTTTACTGACAAAAGTACAGGAATTCCTACTTCATGGAACTGGACTTTTGGAGACGGAACTAACTCAATCGAGCAGAGTCCAAAGCATCAGTATTTACAGGAAGGAAACTATACTGTAAAGCTGACAGTGAAAAATGTTGCAGGCAATAATACATCAACAAAAACGAATTACATGAAGGTAACAACAAATACAAAGCCAGGTCTATATTCTATAAACAAATAAACTCTTAAATTGAAAAACGATGAAAAAGACGAGGCTAAAGGGAAGTGGGGGAATTATTTATTAACTCTGATAAAAGGACCACCTTTTTATTTGATCGAGTTGAGAGCTGACCTTCTCTTCGTGATTTAGAGTGACTTACTTTATATCTATTTTAGTCCTTTCCGTGAGTTATTTGCCTAATCGGAAAACCGGATACGTTCCCCAATGTTGTGGAAAATATAGAAAGATCTTTACGTTTAAGGTTTTCAAAAACTTACTTATATGACCAACTCAGGAAATTTCATATTTCCTCACTGTTGACTTTTATCATGCCTAAATCTATCTAAAAAGCTGAAGAATTTATTAGTAAAAAAATTTAAAACTCATACCTGATCAGGATCACCGATGCCTGACTACACAATTTGAAAGCCCGATTATTTCCACGATATCACTGTTGTCTGGGGAATGAATAATCATCTGTCCTTTTTTAAGATAGGGAATTCTTCGCTCATATTCTTTCGGAACTTTTAGAGACGTAATAGCCGCGTCATTGTTGAGGTTAAGGATGAGTTTGGTGTTTATCTGCTTGAAAACCGTGTCATCGATATCCTGAGGATCCTGAGTGATCAAAAAGAGGCCCAATCCTTCTTTTCGGCCCTGGCGGGCGGCGTCTGCAAAACGGGAAATAATAAGGCGAGAATGTTCTCCGTTCGCCTTTGAGAGGTATCGGTGAGCTTCATCCAAAGCCAGGATGATAGGAGTTTCTTTAATGGCTTTTTCTCCTGTTGTACTTAACTTATTGTCCACTATCAGGCTCATGATTGTGAGCACTATGAGATCGCGGATTCTTGGAGCGCTTATATATTCAGTTGGGAAAACCGAAATCTGCCCTGGCTTGAAGATCTTATCCAGAAGGTCAGTAATTGAGGTTGCATCCCGATCAAAAACCTTCGAGAAAAAGGGATTTCTTACTCTCCTTACAATCCCGTCATATGAAGACTCATGCAGCTTCCCACTATCAACATAGTAAGAACGAGTACCTTCATTCTCGATATGGTTGATGAAATTCAGGTAAGTATGAGGCACGCTTGATTTGAAGAAATCTCCAAGAAGTACTTCAAGCCCTATGTACTGGAGTTCGGACATTCCGGCTGCTGCAATGAGCCAGGAGTTGTGTTCTACAAGCGAGAAAGGAATTGTAAACTCAATCTGTTCGGCTCTGGATTTATCCCCAGGGTATCTTTGCCCGTCTATTTTTGCCACGAAAGCCTTTGTAGAGAGGACCCGACCATAAGTTACATTTTCGGATTCAAACCGGAATTTGTCGTCTTCACTTAAGTTTTCATTATCCTCGAAAAGCTGGGAATACTCATCCTGAGGATCCATAACTACCAGACAAGGATTTTTCCGTGCCTTGTCTGGAGAACTTCGTAGCCTGTACCTGTTGCTTTCATTCATGAACTGACGGAGAATATTTTTTGAGATGAAAGTTTTTCCTGTCCCTGTGCTTCCGCAAATAAGCATGTGCCTGAAAATAAGGGGATCGCCCATTGAATAATCGTTTCTGAGGTAATATGCAACCGTTTCAGGCTCGGAATGAGTTTTTAAAAGTTCGCCCCCAACACTGAGATGGCCAAGAAAGATTCCTTCTTCAGGAATATTGAGTCCAATCTGAACCTCAAGTTTATCAGTGACAGGCAGGATAGGAGTGTTAGGGTGAGGAATACGATCTGCCATGCGCCTGGTGAGTGTGCCTTCGGTCTTCCGATATAGAATACAAAGTGGATCAAGGCAGGCAAGGAACTTGTAATCGTCTTCATTTACAGGGTTTCCACGGGAGCTGAGCATACGTCTTGAGTGAATTTCAGTTGCATCATCTACCACAAACTCCTGCCTGTACTGAAGCTTTCCTACTCTGGCAAAGAGTTTTTCTCCATTTTCGTAAGGCACAACAACGTATGTTCCCAGCCTAATTTCATCCCGTCGAGCTGATGTAATGTAGCCGGTGATTACAGCTCCTGAAGGAGTTAATTCTAGGGGTTCTATGCCTGTGGTGACGATCCCGAAGGCTTCTGAGACTGGAAGAGCCTTCAGGGCGACATTATCATACCCGGAAAATGGTTCAAAGGAGAGAGCTCCCTCTCCAGGGCGCCCGAAAGTTTCGGATTCAAAAGAAAGATCTGGAAGAGGCAGAGAAGCAGTTTTAGACATAGAAGCGGATTTAAAAACTTTTTCGGCAGGGCCTGAAAGAATATCAGATTCAATATTAGATTCAATATAAGATTCAATATAAGATTCGATATCGGATTCGATATCTGGTTCGAGATCAGAGTCGGGTGGGATAAAATTCGGTACATCCTCCGAACAATCTTTCCTCAGATCATTGGATAAGGAGGCGTGCAGTATTTCCTTAGTATCAGGTGTGAATGTAGAAGCCAGATCGGAAGCACCTTCGATGGAATTTGTTATCTCGCCCACATTCCGTTCTTCAGGACGTTTTTCATCAGGGCTTTCCTTTCTTATCTCAACAGGATTTTCCTTTGAACCTGTATTTTCTTCCGTTCCTGAATCCACAGGAATTGGCTCCTTTTTCGGTTTGTAAGAGTTAAAAGCAAAAATGTCGGTATCTTCATATTTCATTAATCTTGCCCCACCGAGTGTCATTATAAGTGGTATCGGGATTCATATTTTCAAAGAATTTATCGATCTCTTGCCTCTCCACTTTCCGAATTTTTGCCAGATGGTCTGCCTTTGTGAGAGTAAGGGGAAAACCATACAAAGAAAGGTCAAAGAGCACTTTTTTTGTAATTTGCATGCGGAAAAAATCGTCTTTGACAAGCCCATATGGAGCTTCGACTTTGAAAACCACATCTTTATAGGGTACATAAAGCATGAAAAAACAAAGAGCATAATCCTCAGGCGGAAAATTGTGCCTAAGCTCCTGCTGAAGCGGGTCTGCGGCTGCGAGGGGTGAAGTCCCGTTAAGCAATTTCTCATAAAACCTGTTGGGCTGCAAAAACCAGTTGGTGTAAGTAATATAATCATTTCTGGAACCATTGTGTTTGCCGTTCTTCCCATTATTTTTCGAATTTCGTCCACTGTGCCCTGAAGCATTGTCAACTTTTTCGAGAGAGAGAAGATTCCTGAAAAACTGGGAGTCAAGCATCCAGGGCAGGTCAAAAGCTTCCTTTTTCTTCCGGACACTGTCCATAATCTGTACGTCAGTGGGATTTTTTACAAAACCGACTACAGGCTTCCGTTTTTCCAGGAAATAGTCCATGATATCGATGTAATTCTGGAGGATTTTTCGGGCATCGTTATTCCGCCGGACTCTTACTTCCCCGTCGTCCAGCACCATCCAGTACATTAGCTGTTTTGGATAAATCGGCCCGTCCATTATGAAAAAGCTCTCAGGTTCTATCCTGTCTTTCATGAAAAGGATATGTTCGGATTCTGCCAAGTACATCGCAAAACTGTGCACCATGTCAGGAGCCTTTCTTTTTAACTCATCAGGCGCAATTGTAACCAGTTTTGCTCTTCCAAACCCTTCGTCGAAGGTTTCCCAGCCTGAAGTAGCCTGCATGGATATCCTCTGGGAAGAAGAATAAGCAGCGCATACAATCGTTCTGAATCTTTGAATATCAAGATTAGTAGGCGTTGCAGCCAGCCCGCAGTGGCAGAAATCCACAAAAAGCCCGCTGTCATAAGTTCTTGGATTAGTACTTCCGCTATCGCAGGCATAAGTAAGCGGATACGGATCTTCGCCCTGTGCCATTAATTCGGTTCTTACGACCCCTCGAAAGAGCCTGTCTATGGCCTTAAGAATAACTTTCCCATCGAGCCTCAGCTCCTCAAGCAGAGA
>JAMXLQ010000197.1 GCA_024280975.1 Methanosarcina sp. | reverse complement strand
CAACAGCTTTTATGGTTGCAGAACACAAATTGTTAGCTTCAGGTCCAGAGAGCATAGTGAAAAAGGAAGACTTGGATATAAATGTGGATCTTGTGAATGCTCCCGATGAGAGTAACTGCACCTTTGGAGCAGTACTAATCAGTAAACAGGCATACAAGGCAAAAATAGAGGTCAATACCGACGGTACAAGAAACAATACATCAGTAGTAGTAAACGATATGGACATTATTGATAAGTTTGGTATAAATTCCTCAAATTATAGGTCAAAGCTAACTCAAAATGAGCTTCAGAAAGAAATCCAAACTCTGATAGGAGAAAAAAACGGTGCCATAGCAATAGGAGAAAAAGGCCAGAAAACACTATCACTTACCACTCTGGATCTGTCAGAGGGCAACTATTACCTTTTTGTGGGAGCATATTGTCCGGGAAAAGGGTTAGTAGGACTGACTCAACTTAAAGTTGTGATCACACCAAAAGGCTCTGGAGGAAACGGTGGATCTGGGGGAAATGATGGGTCAGGAGGAGACGGTGGATCTGGGGGAAATGATGGGTCAGGAGGAGACGGCGGATCTGGGGGAAATGATGGGTCAGGAGGAGACGGCGGATCTGGGGGAGACGATGGATCTGGAGGAGATCATGGATCTGGAGGAGACAATGGATCAGGAGGAGACAATTGCTTAGAAGATAATATCTCTAGTGGAGGTGACTCCGGAAGCGGTGGTAACTCTGGAAGCGGTGGTAACTCTGGAGGCAGCATCTCTCCTGAATCTACTAAAAATATCAATTCAAAAGAGCTCTGCCAGCAATCTATTTTAGAAGGAAATAGGATAAGGTTTGAGTTCACAAAAGGAAATACATGTATTGGATATGTAGAGTTTATGGCCAAGAAAACTGTCGGGAAGACAACAGCAATTATTGAGGAACTAAAAGGAAAGTCTCTCCTGACCTCCAGTGAGCCAGAAGGAGAAATTTACAAATACTTAAATATCTGGATCGGAAATAGCGGTTTTGCAAATTCAAAGAATATTGAGAATGCCATTATTGGCTTTAAGGTTAGTAAGGAATGGATTAATAAAAACAACATTAATATTGACTCATTAACCCTTCAGCATTTCAATGACAAAAAATGGAACTCGCTTCCAACCACAAAAATAGGCGAAGATAAAGAATATATTTACTTTGAAGCTAAACCTCCCAGCTTTTCTCCGTTTGCAATTACAGCCCAAAAGAATTCGTTGGCCTTAGAGGAGAAAACAGGAGAAAATCAGCTACCTTATGAGACGATAGTAAAGAACGAAAAAATAGCAAATGCTGAACCTGTAACTACTTCTCAGGTAAATAAAAACCAGATAATGTTGAAAATCGCCAGTTTATCTTTAGGACTCCTTGTAGCCCTTATTATTGGCATGATTGTAACTCGGAGAAAGCGACCTGAGCAATAAAAAGAATATTCTAAACAATAAAAGCAGGAGATAAAACATCTTCTGTTTTTATTCTTTTTTAAATCTTTCTTTTTAAAATTTAGAGAAAAATTGCCTTTTAACACTGTATGATAATCTGGTTGTAGCTAAAGAAACAGCCTTCTTCACTCCCACAAGTAAATCACCTTTGAAATTGCTTAAATCAGGCTTTTTAACCCATCCTGCAGCTCGATTTCTCCTTTCCACCAGCTGGAAATTTTTGAAACATCGGCTTTTGAGTCCCGAACATCCCCCGCCCTTGAAGCAGCATGTACAATCTTGCTAGGAGAGTCAGTCAACTTAATAATCTGTTCAGCAAGTTCCAGAACTGTCACACTTTTTCCCATAGCCACGTTAAAGACCTGACCATCGCCATGCTCAAGAGCCGCAACATTTGCCCTGACTACGTCTCTAACGTGCACGAAATCCCGGCTCTGAAGTCCGTCCCCATAAATAAGAAGATCCTTTCCTGATTTGGCCCTCTCAAGAAAAATCGGAATAACAGCTGCATATGGAGATTTTGGATCCTGTCGAAGACCATAAACATTGAAATAGCGCAGGCAAGTAGTCCGAAGCCCGTAATTATCATAAAACATCCTTGCCAAGTATTCTCCATCAAGTTTAGAAATAGCATAAGGAGAAGCCGGTTCAGGATACATATCCTCAAGTTTCGGAAGGATTGGATTATTTCCATAAATAGCAGCTGAAGATGCTGTCACAAATTTATCGACCTCGGCTTTAACGCAGGCCTGCAGTACATTAAGGGTCCCAAGAGTGTTAATCCGGAAAGCCTCAGCAGGTCTTTCACAGCTTAAAGGTACTGATACAAGAGCAGCTTCATGAAAGACGCAGTCCATGCCCGAAACCGCCTTTTCTACTGATAGATAATCACAGATATCTCCCTGAATGAACTCGATATTTTGGTACTGCGGAATATTTCTGAGAAAACCTGTGGCAAGGTTATCCAGAATCCTGACAGTATGTCCTGCTTCTGCAAAATATTCAGCTATATGGGAGCCTATGAAGCCTGCTCCCCCAGTAACCAACACTTTCATGCTTGCAGAAAGGGAAAAGTACAAAATAAAATTTTCTATGCAAGCCCAAGATTTGTGAGATTAAGTTAAAATATTCCTAGAGTATGCAAATCAGATACTGACCGGGAAAGGTCTTCTAAAAGAGGGAAAAATTTTTCATGCAAAGAAACATTATAAATAAAGGGGAGTCAAAAAATCGGGAAATTAGGGTATCTTTTTGAGAAAATTTAGCTTGAAGAAGTATATCATATTTAAAGCTGGGGTTTGGAAACATAGAATAATACATGCAAAGGTTGGATTCGAAATGGAAAGGTATCTTCTTCCTTATTTTTCTGCCTCCTTATTTTCCTGTAGAAGGCCACCTAAAGGTAAGCCTAACTTGTAAAAAATGCAAAGAAAGCAGGTTAATGGAAGGTTTTACATAGGTATAAATTCAAATAAGATAGAATATAAAAAAATTCTATTAGTGATAAAAATGGCAGGAAATAGACAACTTCCCATGGATCTGCTGCTTGTTGCAGGTTTTGTGCTTATTACTGATATCTTCGTACTCTTGCCTGAACTTAGCGGCAGTTTCTTGCGCACAGGCCTGGGCATTTTTTTAGTGCTTCTCTTACCAGGATACGCCCTCACTGGAGTCCTCTTTCCGGCAAAAAAAGATCTTGAAGGAATAGAAAGAGTTGCGATCTCCTTTGGATTGAATATTGCAATTGTCCCGATACTGGGACTTGGCCTGAATTATTCCATCTGGGGGATCAGGGAAGTTCCTGTACTGACAGAGTTTTCGATATTTACTCTCCTTATGTGTGCAGTTGCCTACTACAGAAGAAGCTTGTTACCTGAGGACGAAGCTTTTGGGGTTTCATTCAAAACATATTATTTGAGCATAAAAGCCGAAATTCTTGAAAAGCCCGAGTCAAAAACTGATAAGATTATTGCGTTTATCCTGGTCTTTTCTGTCCTGGCCTCTATGGGGAGTCTCGCCTACATAGTAGGAAATCCTAAAGAAGGAGAGCATTTCACAGAATTTTATATTTTTGGGAATAACAGAACAACGGGGGACTATCCTACAGAATTTGTGCAGGGAGAAAACGGAACAGTCACCGTAGGGATTATAAATCACGAATATAGGCCCATGGATTATACAATGGAATTAAGGCTTGAAAACAGGTCTCTGCCCCTCCCAAAAGGTCAGAAACAGATAAGCCTTGGAGATAATATGTCCTGGGAAGAGCCAATTACTTTTACGCCGCCTCTTGAAGGAAAGAATATGAAATTGGAATTTTTACTCTTTAATGGAACTGATAAAACCGTGCCTTACAGAAACCTGCATCTCTGGATTAATGTTACAAAGGAGGCCTGAAGATGGCAATCTCGGATTTTCAATCTTCAGAGCTGGACGCAGGAAAGGTATCTCTGCCAGAGCTCGGAAAAACATTTAAAATACAGACTGAAGAAAAAACCGGATTCCTGAAAAAAATATTCTACGCAGGAATACCTATAACTGCAATTACTCTGATAGAACTTTTAATTTTTGGAGGAAGGTTAAAAGAAGCCTCAATAGCTTATACTCTGCTTCTACTGGCGTTTTCATATTTAACAGCAGTTACGAAAGAACATGAGCTACGGAAAGTTTACCAAGCTCTCTTGCTTCTGACAATTTTCAGATTGGTAAATTTCTCAATGCCGATTTTTTTCGAGAAAAATCTTTACTCATTCGTATTTATTTATGCACCTCTGGCAATTCCAATATCTCTTGCTGCCACTCATCAGGAAGTGATATATGAAAAAAAAAGGGACACTCTGAGGAGAATGTGGATCTACCTTCCTCTATCTGTCCTTGTAGGTCTCGCTTTCGGGCAAGCAGAATATACACTAATAGGGGCCAGAGAACTTATTCCAGATCTTTCACCAATAAACCTGCTGATACTCATAATTATAATGGTTTTCATTA
>JAMXLQ010000196.1 GCA_024280975.1 Methanosarcina sp. | reverse complement strand
TTAACTTTAATGTTCGAGTATATCCCAATTTTTTAACTATGTATTTTATTAATCAGGTTTTGTTACAAAGACCATAGCAGCTACAACTGTAGTCCACTTTCCGTCTTTATCGCCGTTTGCGGTCTGGCAAATATGGAACGTATCAAAAATATGCCCGCTTGCCTTGTAGACCTGTTCTCTCTCATGCCAGGCCATTTCAGCATCAAACTCTATGCCAAGGGTAGTCGCAAGCATTGTCGCTGCCAGGTCTTCAGCATATTCTCCTGCAATAATTTCTTCTTCTCCAAAAGAATGATGTTCGGAAATATAACCGTAGTTTTCTTCATTTACAGGAACCGCAGTTCCTATAGCTGAAGCCATTAACCGATGAGGTTCGTCAGTATCATTCCTTGCGAGTACACAATGGACAATGGCACCAGGTTTTAACTCCAGGACTCCTTCTTCTCTGGGTACGATTTTGCAATTCGGAGGTAGAATACTTGAAACGCTTACAAGATTATATTTCTCGATTTTTGCAGCCCTTAGCGCAAGTTCAAAGGATGCTAATCTGTCTTTGTGTACCCCGGTACCCTTTGTCAAAAATGCTTTTCTTGGGATCATGCTAACTCCTTAAGGGATTTATTTGTTTACTGTGCGGTTTCCATTGCATAAGCAACCAATATACACATAGATAATTAAAACTTTTTTAAAGTAGTAGGCTGAACTATTGGGCTGATAGTACTATCTTTCATCCCTCAAATGTAGACCAGAGTTATGAACTTTATCCTTTTCGTCTATGATTTTCAGAGACAGAGGGTTACCATGAAAATCAAAATCCGGAGAACGAATCTACTCTATTAGTTCTTTAAAACCCTCATCATCTTTACTCTGTCCAGATAGAGTTTCTTGATAGACATTCTTTATAGACATTTTTCATATACATCAGAATTTGCAATCCCTTCAAAGATAAGTCTGGTTTCTATTGGAATTTCACCATCACGGGTCTTTATATCTTTTTTTTCTACACTAACCGTAACCTGGTCAGGGAAAAGTCCAGATTCGGTCATATAGTCAAGAATCAGTTTTCTCCCAAACTCCTCAGCAAACTCCAGGGCTTCGCTCCTGATTACGAAGTGCCTTCTTCCTAGAGGGGTGTATACAAAGATACCTCTCGTTTTAAGGTCATACTTGGACTCACTATAAAGTGTGCGCACAGTTATCTCAACACGCTTTGTCCCCTTTCCTGCAAGAGCTCCGACTGCATTTCCAACATCTGAGTATTCAGGAACAAGAATTTCGGCATCAATCAGCTTACTCAGTTCGTTTACATAAGCTCGAACCGGGCCCCCAAGAAGGACAACAGGGATATCCACTTTAAAGCGAGAGAAGAAACCACCCTCAAGCATCTTCTGGATTTCGGCTCTATCCACCCCTTCCATCAGAAAAGCAATGAGGTCTCTGGCCATGTTCCTGGCAAAGAGCCGCTTAACTTTTAAACAGAACTCATGCCTGTCAACCCCTATGAAATTTGCAAGCAGGGTAGCACCGATTTCCGAAGCTTCTGAACTCCATTCCGTATATTCTCCAAGCACATGCAGGGCGTCCGTAGGGGTAAAACCAATTGCCTGAACAAGCCGCTTCTGGATTAGAGAATCCATTACTTTCCTCGGAGGCAGGATGTTTCTGTCCCAGTAAACATCTTTGAGGGAAAGAGGTTCGTTTCCTATAAGGGCAAGGAGCTCTTTTTCTTCCTGACTCAAATTGGCGGGCACCTGCTTTGTCCGAACAAAGAATTTTGTTGCTTGGATATGCTCGTTCAACTTGAGCCTGTCCGGAATCCAGCGTTTTTTCAGGGTATTCATAAAATCTGGATACAGGACTGCTGCCCTGCAGAGTGGAATGACTCGTTTGGGACCTATGTTTATATTGCCACTTTGGACCCAGATGTGACTGTCTCCACCCATTGCTGAGGTTTCCATACGCAACGCCCTGACCTTGGTTTGCCAGCCTCCCACAACTGCTCCCGCTTCACTGAGGTGAGGAAGCCCTTTATGGATCAGGGAAACGTCAGTGCTTGTTCCTCCAACGTCAATTACAGTACAGGTCTCACATCCGGACAAGTAAGAAGCTCCCAGAAGACTTGCTGCAGGGCCTGAAAAGACCGATTCTATAGGCTTTTTCATGGCTTCATGCATGCTCACTACAGACCCGTCACAGCGGAGCATCGCAATTCTTGAGTTGAGTCCTCTTCTTTCGATTTCATTTACTACCGTCTTTAAGAAACCCTCTGCTACAGGCAGGAGCTGGGCATTGAGATAGGCGGTAACTCCCCTTTCATAGGCTCCGAGCGACTGGGCTAACTCATGCCCGCAGACAACAGGCAGCCCTGAAAGTTCCTGGATCAAGGTTTTTACGCGCAGTTCATGTTCAGGATTCCGCACACTAAAATAGGAAGAAACCGCAAAAGCCGAGACCCTATCTTTTGTTCCAAATACGAAATTTTCTACTGCTGACAGGTCAAGAGCTGCTACTTCCTCGCCATTACTATCATGTCCTCCCTGTACCATTATCCAGTTTTCAATTCCAGATTCTTCAGGGATGTCATAATTTCCGATAAGGATCAGTCCGACAGGATATCCTGTTCTTTCAAGGATAGTATTGGTGGCAAGAGTCGTTGAAACCGAAACTATAGTCGCGAGTTTTAACTTTTCAGGGTCAAGGCCGTCAATTGACCTCTCTATTCCCTCAAGAGGGTCAGGATACGTTGTCAGTGCCTTGTTTGAACATATAACTCTTCCATCCGATTTCCGAATTAAAACCGAATCAGTATAAGTCCCACCTGCATCAATACCCAATTCATATGCCATTTTTGAATTATCTACCGTTTTTGGATTGTATGCCATTTTATATCTCCATCTTTATTATTTGAGGTATTTCTATTACTTTTCTGTGCCATTTGGAATGCTATTTCGTTTATGCCAATTTTATATGCTGACGTTCTGACTGCGGAATCAGGATAGCAAATTTCGTTCAGCCATCTGAGAACCTTTTTTCAGAATCAGAAATTTATTAATTTCCCAAATAACCAACTGCTGAGGGAAAAGCACGAAACCAAAGAATAAATTCAGAATTTAGCAATTATACTATCTGCATTATTGAGGGGAAATATAATTGTTCCGGGAGATTTCCGGAACTCAAACTGTTGGCATTCCAACTCCAACAAAAACAAGCTTTGTCTCTACGGGTATTGCCCCTGCTTCACTCAAAGCGATATCTTTTTTACTGACCTCAATATGGATCTGCCCTTTATCGAGCCCGGCTTCGGTCATATATTCCATGACAAGTTTTCTTCCCAGAGTGTCAGCATATTCCAGAGCTTCGGGATAGCTTCCAAAGGTTTCCCTACCCTGGGGGGAAAACAAAAGGACAAGCCTTTTCTTATCTTTTGAGTAGGTACTTTTAATCAGGATTTCAATCCTTTTTATGCCTTTACCCATGACGGCGCCAACGGCATTTCCGACCTCAGCATGTTCCGGAATTATAATGTCGGCATCAAGAATCTGCTTCAATTCTTCAATATATGCGACCACGGGGCCTCCTATCAGCACTACAGGAATTTTCATCCGGAACTGCGTAAACCTGTCGGACAGAAGGATTTTTTCTATTTCCTTAGAAGGCACGTCTTTCTGGATGAAAGATACCAGATTTAAGGCCATATTCCTTGCAACGTCTTGTTTTATCTGTTTGCAGAGCTTAATATGGTCGGTCTGAGTATAGCGTTCCAGAAGTTTTGCTCCCACTTTTGAAGCTTCCCTATCCCAGGCTGTATATTCGCCAAGTACATGAAGAGCATCGGTAGGGGTAAAACCGACTGTCTGGATCAGGCGTTTTCTTATGAGCGAATCAAGCAGGCCCGGAGAAAGCGTTTTTTGGGTCTCCCAGAAGATATCGTTAAGCGAGGTAGGGAAATCCCTTATCCTGTCAAAAAGTTCCTTTTCAAGCTTTCCGAGGTCCGAAGGTTCAACCCCTGTTCTTACAAAGAATTTGGTAGGTTGCACGTTTTCTTCAAGGTGCATAACCCCTGGAATTCTCCCTTTTCTCAGGGCTTCGAGAAAACCCGGATATTTGACAGCTGCAACGCAGAGTGGAATAACTCGTCTTGGGCCAAGATTTATTTTCATGTTCCTGACCCAGACATGGCTGTCTCCTCCCATTGCTGAGGTTTCCATCCGGAGGGCTTTAACCTTTGTCTGCCAGCCTCCAACTATAGCTCCTTCCTCACAGAGTTCTGGAACTCCGTTTTCAAGCATGGAAACATCCGTACTTGTTCCCCCTACGTCAATAACTGCACAGGTCTCAAGTCCTGAAAGGTGAGATGCTCCTACAAGGCTTGCTGCAGGGCCCGAAAAGATAGATTCAATTGGTTTTTCCAGAGCTTCACTAATGCCCACAACCGATCCATCACATTTGAGCATCAACAGCCTCGAATCCATTCCTCGCCTGGAGATTTCTTCCCTGATTGAGCGGATGAACTGATTTGCAATAGGGATTAGCTGGGCGTTCAGGTAGGC
The DNA here is from genome assembly GCA_024280975.1 of Methanosarcina sp. GTDB lineage: Archaea > Halobacteriota > Methanosarcinia > Methanosarcinales > Methanosarcinaceae > Methanosarcina. The sequence goes on along the minus strand of JAMXLQ010000196.1, from coordinate 3,593 downwards.
TGTAATTCCTCTCTCGTAGGCTCCAAGATCAAGAGAGAGTTCGTGCCCACAAACTACTGGCATTCCTGTAAGTTCCTGAATGCGAGCTTTAACTGTAAGTTCATGAACAGGGTTTCGGATACTGAAATAGGAAGAAACCGCAAAAGCCGAAACTTTATCCTTAACCTTACTAACAAAAGCTTCCACTGCTTCCATATCAAGGGAAACCAGTTCGGCCCCATGATGGTCGTGCCCTCCTTTTACCACAGTATAAAACTCAACATCCGTCCTTTCTGGAATGTTATAATCTCCTACAAGGATCAACCCTACAGGATAGCCATTTTTTTCAAGGATCGTATTTGTAGCAAGCGTTGTAGAAACGGAAACCATTTTTACGTCTTTTAGATATTTTTCATCCAGCCCGCCTATGGAATTCCTTATTCCTTTAAGCAGGTCGGGATAGGTGGTAAGCGCCTTATTAGAATCAATCACCTTGCCATCGGAATCCCGAATGATGACCGAATCAGTGTAGGTGCCTCCTGCATCAATGCCCATACTGTACTGCATCTAAATGCCTCCTGTTCATTTGTTAGAATTGGAGTTCATGAATTGGGGTTCATGAGATAGTTTATAAGGTTAAAATTGCCGGATATATATTATATTTGAAAGTATTTTATTGATATGTATACTAGTGGGAGAGTTTAGTAGTTTTTGACGAATTAAAAGAAGATTTGTGTAATGTTGTATATCCCAGCCTTGATATGTTTGATAATGTTCTAGTTCTGTCAAATTGTCGTTAATTAGGAAGTTAGTAAAACTGTTGTCAAAATTCGTCAGCTAAACAACAAAGCCTTTTAGTTTAGACGCAGCTATTTTATGATATTGTGAGCAGTAATTTATTAAGTGAGAAAGTGCCAGAAATTTCCAGAGAAGGTGTTCAAAAACATACTAGGTACAGGAATATGAGATAACTACTGTAATCGATTGGATCTCAAATTTCAAGCTTTTTATATCTACTTTCAAAAGAGTCCTGAATTGAAAAGTACTTTATTATTCAGATATCTAGTAAATAGCAGGAGAAGAAATTAAATAAAATAATAATTTTAGGAGTTGGTAACATTAAGGAAGATCAAGAAAATGAAATATATTTTGCAGAGTTGCAGGCATGCAAACTGGATTTTTTAGAATGGACACCCGAGAAAGGAGTGAAGGTTAGCGACACATCAAAACAATTTGCAAGGGAGTTTCTGAATTTATTAGGTACAGAGGATTACATCAAGATCAACGAATTTAACGGGGCTAAAAAAACGTTCAATAACATAGCTTCGTTGCTGATCCAATGTAAAGTAGGGAACGACGGAAAGATCCCTAGAGCAGCAATAGACGAAGTAGCCGAACAAAGCGGGACTACAGATCGAAGAGTTTACACAGTACTGGAAGCATTAGAAGCTGAGGGATGGAAACCATCAAAGGGCTATGAAGAAAGAACTAACAAGGACTATGGATCAACTTTAACTTTAGGATAAAGTAACATACTCGTGTAGAATTAAGGTATTCGAGTTAAGTTGAGAAGCTAATAGAAGCAAGATTGTAACCAAGATCCTTTATAGCGTTGATAGGGGGAGGATATTCAGGGAGATCTTAAACAATATGGGAAACTTGGTTAAGTTCAAGATGATTAAGAAAAGAACTGATCCGGTTCATGAAATAAATAATACATTTTCAAAACATATTCTAATAAAAATACTACAGTTCACGGGAAATCGACATCGATTCCAAACTGTAGAAATATTAGTATAAATTCCAGTTGCGGAAGTTAAATTCTCAAAGTTTTTAAAAACATTTATTTTCTAATTCATTGTTGTTCTATTTTTCATATTTAAAGTAAGATATTTATATAAACCATTAAATTAAAGTGTATTTTAAAACATAGTTCTAAGAGCTACTTAAAACTTAAAAGGAATTTCCTGAAAGCTTTATACTTGGTTGAGTTGATGGATGTGATATTTGCGGAAATTTTCAATCAGCTAAAAGAGTTTGAGAAAAAATTTAATGAAATCAAATATCCACCTGAAGCTGCTTTCCAGCCGTCTTTTTCCTTAAAAATCCAAAAAGCGGAACAGGATAGTTTAGTTTACAGCCTGCCTGTTTTTGAGCTTGAGGAACTTTTCAAAAAGGTCGGGGAATGACATATAGAGTATCCCTTCATCCTTCAGTCCGTAGAAACCTTAAAAAATTGTATCGGTTTGACAGGCCAGATTACAATTATGCGAAACAGCGCCTCAAGCTTCTGGCTTACAGGCCAGAAATAGGCATTCCCCTTAAAACTGAGTTTGAAGGAAAATGGAGAATTCATATCGGGCCCTTTGTACTGGTCTATACCTTTGACAGTGCAACAAATATCCTTACCCTTCTGGTTTTTGAACACTATACGCGAGCATATGATACATACACAGCTTATGCGTGAAACCACGCACTATTGTTTTTTTGGTCAAGCTTTCTTTTTGAAAAAAAGGTTGTGAGAACGATTTAAGTATTAATGTTGTATTAGAATATATGCAAGCAATTGAGGTATCTCATCTAATCAAAAAATTCGGTTCTCTTACTGCACTCAATGATATTACTTTCTCAGTTGGTGAGGGAGAAACATTTGGTTTTTTGGGTCCCAATGGGGCTGGCAAAACTACTACCATTCGTGTTTTGACCGGAGTTTCAAGACCGACCTCTGGAACGGCAACCATTTTTGGCCATGATATTGAACACGACACCATTGCTGCACGGCAGTCAATGGGAATTGTGTCCGAAAATTCCAATGTTTATGACGACTTAACTGCATGGCAGAACATGATGTTTTCCGCAGAACTCTACCATGTAGGACGGAAAGAAAGAGAAAAAAAGGCAGATGAACTGCTCAAAAAGTTTGAATTATATAACCGGCGCAACGATAAAGCGCATGGGTTTTCAAAGGGAATGAAGCGGCGTCTTACGCTTGCAATGGGACTGGTTAATAGCCCACGCTTGCTGTTCCTAGACGAACCAACCTCAGGACTCGATGTACAGAGCAATCTCATCATTCGGGATGTGGTTGCGAATCTCGTCCTGGATGGCGTGACTGTTTTTTTAACGACACATAATATTGAGGAGGCAAATATCATGTGCGACCGGGTAGCAATCATCAACAAAGGGCATATTGTTGCAATTGATGCCCCGGAATCCTTGAAAAAGACCATTCAGAGTGTGCAGTCGATTGAAGTATCTTTTGATCACAATTCGGCAGATCAGCTTGACGAACTCAGCCGTCTTTCCACAGTAAATGAGGCACAAAAAACAGGTGACAAGTTTAAGCTCTATACTGAAGATCCCTCTGAAGTTATCAATGCAGTAATGGACTATGCCCACACGCGTAACCTTAAAGTTATCAGTATTACGACTCTTGGCCCGAGCCTAGAAGATGTATTCATCAGATTGACAGGTCTGCAGCGGACAGGTGAGAAAATCCATGCCATTGACTGATAGTAAAAAATTGATAAAGCGTCTTCCCTGCGAGATCTCTGCTACGTGGGCGATTGCCAAAAAGGACATGCGGATTTACTATTTCAAGCCCAACATCATAG
>JAMXLQ010000195.1 GCA_024280975.1 Methanosarcina sp. | reverse complement strand
TCGGATGTTGGTTCATTATTACTGGGACTCTAAGTGCAATTGGAACTGTGCTTGCAGGTGGACATCCTTACTCAGTTTTGACTGCCTTTTCTGTTGCCTGGTTAACCACTTTGCATCCATTGATAGCTGCAGGTTGGTTCGCTGGTCTGGTAGAAGCAAAACAGCGAAATCCCACTACAGCAGATCTAAAAGCTCTATTTGCAGTAGAGACTTTCAGAGAGATGTTCAAAAACAAGTTTATGCGGGTTCTTCTTGTCGCAAGTTTTGCGAATATAGGAAGTGCAACAGGAGCTTTCGTTGCAGCTTATGTCATGATGCAGATTACTGGCCTTGGCCCGATGGATATTATCCGCGCCGGCCTCAATGTAATTGGTCTTTAAAGTTAATATTCCTAGCTTCCCTGATGCTTGAAACAGCCAGATTATAAATTATAATTTTTTGATATAATCTAGAAAAATCAGCTATGGGATCTAATACTTTTTTCTTTTTGTACAACCTTTTATTCTTTTTCATATTTAGTTTTATGAGAGATACAAAGCAACAATTAGTGAGTTGAGGAAAAAGTAAAAAGGAAAGTAAAAAAGAAAAAGAGAAGAATAAAAAAATGAAAAAATTAAGAAAGAAGTTTAAGCTCAGAAGAGCTCGTTCAGTTTGAACTGATATTTCCCGAGATTTCCGCCGTAATTTCCTGCAGAGATTTTCTTGATGCCTGGAACAGTTACAGCGGCTTTAATTCCTGCTTTCATTGCAGCTTTTATGCTTTCTTCATCAAGCCCGTTAATGACGATTTCATAAACAGCATTGACATCTGCTGGAATTTCGGTATTTTCAACCTTGTTCTTTATAGAGGGGCAGAATTTTTCATTGGCAGTAGCTTTCAGGAACTTGTATTTGTTTGCTCCGGATTTGGATCCACTGGCTACAATGCCGCCAGGGAAGGGAGTAATTGTGCCTTCAAGCTCTCCAATTGCATCAACAGCAGCTTCGGATGCGGTCAGGGCGCTCATCTGAGAATCTCCAAAGATAAAGAAGTTTCCACCTGCAATTCCGGCTATAGCTCCTATATTGTCTTCGGTCAGGAAATCTCCTTCCATAATTGGGACCTTATATACTTTGCGGCCTGCAATCTGGGTTTCTGACTCCATACCGTCTGCGAAGAACTTAAGTTTAAAACCTACGTTAAACTGTTTTTCAGCCTCAGGAAGTCCATTGAAGACTGCAGTTGTAGGGGCTGTAAGCACACATTGTCCAATCCTTTCAAGTAACTGCTCTTCCAGAGCTTCATACTTGAAAGTACAGATTTGGATATAAACTCCAGGCCTGCCATCAGGGGTCTCGCAGGGGTCTGCTAACCTCTCAATTCCTGCTTCTGCGGGGCACATTATAACAGATGTTGCAAAGCCTGTAGCTTCAGTAGCTGCCACGAGAGCCCAGCGCTTGGTAGCAGCTGTTATGAGTACCCGTGCAATCTTGATCGGAAACGCTTCTGCGTATGTATCTTCGATTTCTACTCCATTGATTTCCATAAAAATCTCTCACTTGCTTATTGTTGATATTTTGAAATTAATTCAGGAATAGTCAGGTTTGTTTTCCCTGTCTTTCCGGTCTACTATAAGCTTTCAAAACTTTTCAGATACCTTACAGAATAACATAGAATATAGTATTTACTCAGAACGTTGCGCTTAATGTATACTTAGTACACTCAAAGTGTTACTTAAAGTGCTACACTTTAAGTGTTACTCAGATTCAAATTTATTATAGGACTAATAATGTCGATTATAATATTTATATTAAATATATAATTTTTCAGAGAAAAGGTGAAGAGACAAAAATAACTTATTTTTAAACAATTACTTTTTATAAGTTCCAAATCTCCCCAATAGTATTTCAATAGTAACTAAACAGATTAAAAGCTAAAGACAGATTAGAGCTAAAAATGGATTAAAAGCTAAAAACGAATTAGAAACTAAAAATGAATTAAAAGTAAATGAATTAGAAACTGAACATTAGTATTCAGTTAAACTCATTAGGTTCTTGATTTCTTCAATAAATATTTCTTGAGATTCCTTTTATGTATAGGCGTTCTCTCGTATTGTAAGGTTTAAAGAGGCCGGATGCAGTTTCAAGCAGTGTTTCGGACTTTCCTATTACAAAAAATCCTCCCTTTTCTAGAGCCTGGTAAAAATTAAGCTGCAATTGTTCCTGAATTTCCTTTTTAAAGTATATCATTACGTTTCGGCAGATAATAAGATCAAAATGATCAATTCTAGAATCTGAAATCAGATCATGACGTTTAAATTGTGTTATACTCTTCAATTCGTCTATTACCTGATATGCATCTCTCTGTTTCAAGAAATAACGTTCCTTTATGCTTAGATCAAGATTTTTAAGTGAGTTTTCACTGTAAACACCTTTTCTAGCTTTTTCCAGACTTTGAGCATCAATATCCGTACCTATAATTCTTATTCTATACTTATTAAAATCGGTTTTCAGTGCCTTGTGTAGCAGGATAGCAAGGGAATAGGTCTCTTCTCCTGCAGCACAACCAGCACTCCAGATGCGGATTGATCGGATTAACGACTCTGATCTGTACCTAACAATAGAAGGAACAATCTCATTTTCGATTATCTTGAAAGTTTCAGGATTTCGGAAAAATTCACTGACATTTACAGTAAGGGTGTCAACAAGAAATTCATACTCTTGCGGATCTCTCTTCAAAAGTTTCAGGTACGCGCCATAACTCTCGGAATTGGTGGCTCGAATTCGTACGTTAATTCTACGCCTGAGATGAGCTTCTTTGTAATGTTCACAGTTAAAGCCAGTATTTCCAGTAACAACTCTTTTTAACAGCTCAAAGCCTGGGTCTTCCTCCAGGTTTCGACCTGCCCTTATTTCTTTACTTATCTCTTTGTTTATTTCATTACCAATTTCTTTTCTAACTGGAAAGTTACTCATCTCTTCACCGGCAGCACTTTTATCCAGGCGCTTTCCTCTAAAAGTATTTTATTTATTTTTTAAATATCTCATCTCATTTTACTTTACTCTAACACTCTATTTCCCTTTTACAAATTTCCCCTATATGGATAGTTTGTCTATTTATGGATCATTTATTGATTTATAAATTTAATTAAGGAGTTAACGTCAATAATCAAAATAACGTTTCCGTCGCCTAGAATTGTTGCTCCTGCAAATCCTCTGGTATTGTCAAGAAGCTTACTTTTGAAGTTCTTTACTATTACTTCCTGTTTTCCAAGCAGCTCATCCACAATTATTCCAATATAGTGCCCGTGCTTTTCAACTATAACTACAAAAATATTGTTTTTGTCCACAATATTATTCTCGTCTTTATCAGGCAACTGAAACAGTTTTCTCAATCTAAGAAGCGGAAGAATTTTATTATCCATTAAAATAACTTCCTGTCCCTTTATGTGCTTGATTTCCTGCGGACTGATTTCGATATTCTTTATTATGCTTGTGAAAGGAATTGCATATTTTTCCTTGCCGACTCTTATTAGCATGGCCTGATAAACCGCAATGGTTAAGGGTAGTTTCAGTTCAAATCTGGAACCAAGTCCAGGCTTTGAGTCGATTTTTACAGATCCTCCAAGGCGCTCAATCTTATTTTTTACTATATCCATTCCGATTCCCCTTCCCGAAATATCGGTAATGCTGTCAGAGGTGCTGAGGCCTGGAGCAAAGATCAGCTGCATTGCTTCCCCTTCTTGAAGCTGCTCCGCGCGTTCTCTTGAGATAATTCCTTTCTTTAATGCAACTTCCTTTATTTCTTTGATATTTATTCCACATCCATCATCTTCAATTTTGATAAGGGCAAAATTTTCCTGTCTTGAAGCTGTAATCAGTATGGTGCCAGTCTCTTTTTTCCCAAGTTCAGCGCGCCTCTCCGGAATTTCAATTCCATGGTCTATTGCATTTCTTAACAGGTGAACCAGAGAATCCCCGATTTCTTCGAGAACGGTTCTGTCGAATTTAATTTCTTTCCCTCTGATTATAAAATCGATTTTTTTGTTTTGTACTCGTGCAAAATCTCTTACCATTCTGGGATAAATATAGGTGATATGGTCCAGAGGTACCATTCTTGCCTTTATCACTTCATCTTGCAGTTCTTTTGTTAGTTTATACAACTCTGAAAGTGTAACCTCAAGCTCCTGAGATTGTATGTTGCCTGTAAGCTCGTTTATTCTGCTTCGGTTAATTACGAGCTCGCCTACAAGATTCATCAATTTATCGAGCTGTTCGGTACTAATTCTTGAGCTATGTATAGTTTTTACTTTAGGATCCGATTTTGGAGAAGCGAGGATTTTTCCTCCGGTTTCTGGTCGATGAATTTCCTTTGAAGATTTCTTAACTTTACTAATCTCTTCAATTCTTGGAACTCCTTTTTCTCTAATGTATTTTTTTCCATCATCCTCTATTTTGTCATTTTCTTCTTCACCTGTTTCTCTTTCACTGTCACTTTTTTCACCTTCCCCTCTGTCATTTTCTCGTTCTCTTTCTTCTCCTTCTTTTCTTTCACTTTCTCTTTCTGCAATATTTTCTGTTTTACTTTCTTCCTCACTATCTTTTTGAATTGAGCCTTTTTCACAATACTCGCTTGCGTCCCTTAAAGTTCTTAGTACCTTGCAGATATCGGGATAGGATTCGCAATTATTATCTGTACTTTTTTTTCTTTTTCCGGGTTCATCTCCCTCATCACAACAGGTATTTTCTACAAGCGCCTCAAGGGCGTCCACACATACGAAGAGAGCATCAATCAAAGAAGAATTAAGTATAACTTTCTGTGTACGCAACCTGTCTATTAAACTCTCCATTTCATGCGTTAACTCAACAATTTGTTTGAACCCCATAGTTGCAGCCATACCTTTGAATGTATGAGCTGTACGAAATAGCGCATTCATATGTTCCGCATTTTGAGGATCATTTTCAAGTGCCAGCAGGGAGTCGCTCAACTCTTTGATGTATTTCTCAGATTCAGCCCTGAAAATACCTATATATTTTGACATATCCATAATTTTCCCTGCCTTTCTGGAGGTTCTGATTTTTCCTTTCTCGAATAATCTCTCAGCACAGAATTTAATTCCTGATTGAGTTCTAGATTTGGTCTTATACTCAGTTCTGGTTTAATCTATACTTGCTTATTCAGCTTTTTACTCGTTCAACTCTATCCGCTCCATCGCATTTCATTCCAGTCAAAACCAGGAAAATACTTTGCAGCCCCAGAGTGGGCAATGAACCTGAAAAAAGCATTTACTGACTGTTTTGAATCTAATTCTTTCTTCAAAAGCTGTGAACGTGATCTCTTTAACTCTCTCCCCGAGGGCTGAAACCATCACAGCAGGAGTTAAACACTCCTTCATAAATGCGGAATTTAGTTTTAGTAGTTTCTATTATTTTTTAGGAATAATCGGATTTGACATAGTTTGATTTAATGTAGCCTCGATTAAACTGGTTTTATTTGATAGTGGCCTGATTTAATGGTAAGTTGAAGTCGGTTTAATTGGGCTCAGCAATTTTTTTTATTACATCCAGCATTCCATCAGGTTCAAAAGGTTTTACTATAAAACCCATAGCGCCTATCTTCATGGATTCCGTTATTAGAGCTTGCTGCCCAAGAGAGGAGCACATTACTACTTTTGCCTCAGGATCCATAGTAAGAAGTTTTTTCAATGCTTCTTTTCCATCCATATCAGGCATAATTATATCCATTAACACAATATCTGGTTTTACTTCGAAATATATTTGAAGTGCCTCTTCCCCGTCACCGATCTCAGCAACTACTTCGTGTCCATGCATTAGAAGGATATCTCTGATTATCATCCTCATAAATTCGGCATCATCCACGATCATAACTCTGGCCATTCATTTCCCTTCTTTCTATCTTGAAAAAGTGACAACATCGGATAATTTTCCCTCCTTTTTTGGAATGTTCCGCTACATTATTCCTATCTATGCCGAATCTTGTCTCTGCCTGTATATTCTTCATATTAATATTACCAATCAAAGCACCTCACTCGAAAAGCTACTCAAAGTTAACAAATGTAGCCAGCGCAAGTTTTCTTGTTAAATCCGAGCTGTCCCAGTTCTGTAGAAAAGTATATGCGGAACCTACTATATTAAACTTTTTTAATTATCTTTACTAAATTATAGAGTTTCATATTTATTTAGTGATCTCGCTAATCGACACGTTAACAAACTGTTTGTAGAAATTAAGGCTCTTTTGTATCCTTCAGCTGAGTTGCGATTTTGATCTGTGAACTTTAATAAAAGCGTTAATAATACTAACTTTGAAAAATAAAAACGCTACTATTTTTGTTTTAAGTTCAATTTGGCATTACTTTCAAATCTTTTTTACTAAAATAATAGTACCAAAAATTATACCTAAGCTTAATACCTTATTTTTATTGCTGTTTATATATTGAAAAAATGACTCTAAAGTTAACAAATAAATTTATATTCTCTTGAACTTCATATATTACTCAATAAATTGAGAAATTAATCCCAGCGTAATTTGTGGTCTAAGGTATACTTGTCGAAGATAAAAAGAAGAGATCATTTTATATTTTCTTATTTCAAATTTTTTCAGAGGAGGTTTGTTATCCAATACTTCTTTGAAAGAATATTGCTTACAAAATTTTAGTTACAAAAAGTTGTTTAAAGAATCTTCAAGCAGCCCGTAGGAGTAGATTTGAGTGCCTGAAATTCTGATTGTTGAAGATAATTTACTTAATCTGACAGCTGAAGCAGACTTACTTAAGTCCTTTGGATATAAGCCAAAAAAGGCGAAAAATGGCTTGGAAGCTTTGGAAATTCTCAATAAAACGAATTTTGATCTGGTATTGCTTGATATGGAACTTCCGAAAATGAATGGTCTTGAATTGCTTCAAAGAATTAAAATTAACCCTGAAACCCAGAGTATAAAGGTAGTTGCAGTCACAGGTTATTCTGATCCTGAAAGTAAAGAAAAATTCCTTAAGGCTGGATGTTATGCTGTTCTTGCCAAACCCATAAACTTTGGCGATTTTGGTTTGCAGGTAGAAAGCTTTCTTACAACAGCAGACTCTTGAATACAAAAAGTAAACGATTCAAGAATATTGAGTGAAAATTACTATGGAAAAATTTATTGAGTTTACACTTTTTAGTAAATAAAAAATTTATCAATTCTTAAATAGTCTGTATCAAATAATTGGTTGGGAAGATCAGGCAATTTTCGTAATAACATTTCTGTCCTTTTACCTTCCTTAGCGGGTACAGCTGACAGGTTAATAGCTCAATTACGAGACAGAAGAAGTATAGAGGCGGAGAAGCTGGAGGCAAGGGTGAAAAAGATGTATAAAAACACAAAAATAGGGCATGTAGTGATAGGCTTTGCTCTTCTTCTAGTTTTGATTTTTTTTGTTGGGTACATAGGTTATCAGGGTATGAACGATGTTGAAAAAAAGAGCCGAGCCATTCAAAACATGACTTCTATCACGAATAATATGCAGGGGGCTCTGGAAGCCCAGGAAGGCTATGTTATTTATGATGATCCTGTTTATAAGGAAGAAACTTATAAACATCTTGATCTTGTGCCCACACAAGCAGCTATATCCAAAGAAATCTATCTTGGCTATCTTGATCCTGCAAATCGCGACCGAATGAGCTCTATTTTGGAAACTTCAGATAAATTTAATGAAAGTTTTAATGGTTACGTTGAAGCAAATAACGAAGAAATAGCCCTGAGAACCGAGATAGTCTCAAAAGGCGAGCTTATTTTGCAAAAAGCAGATGAAATTTATCAAGACCAGATGCTTCAATACCAACAGTATGCGAAAAATGGCTCTTCAGGTGAAGTTCTCCAGCAAAAGTTATCCAATGCTCAGGAAGCCCAGAAAATCAGCATACTTGCGATGAAAGCTCGAAACGAATACCAGAATTATATAATTACTCCTAAAGATCAGTATGCGGAAAATTTTGATCGGCTAATGGGAGACATAATCGAAGTTACCAAGAATCTGGACGAACAGTTAGCGAGACCTGAAAACCTTGAGCGTGGCAATACAATAATTAACAATGCCACAGAGATCCAAATTGACTTTGATCGTCTGAAAGTACTTAAAGAGAAAAAGGCGGCTGAAGTGAAAAACATGGCAATCATAGCTGCACAGATTCAAGGAGACGCTGAAGCCGCCAGTAGTGATCAAAAAGAGAAACTTGACACCACGATAATAAACTCTATGAATAAGATCTTTCTCGTTACTCTTCTTTCGATTCTTATCGGAGCTTTACTTGTTTTTGTAATTCTGAGCCTTTACAAAAAACCCATCTATGAACTGCTTGAAGCGGTAGACAGAATCTCTGAAGGAGATCTCACTGTTCAGATCAAAGGAAACTCGAGGAGTGAAATCTCTCAACTTTCAGAAGCTTTTAAACTAATGGCTGAGAACCTTCGTAGCTTACTCATAAATATCCAGGAAAGCTCGATTCACCTTTCTACACTTTCAGAAGAAATGTCTGCTTCTTCTGAAGAAGTGGCTTCAGCTTCAAGAAAAATTTCTGATACCGCAGCTGGAATTTCAAACGGGGCAGAAATTCAAAATGTAAAAATAGTTGATATAACTCATGCGATGCAAGATATGACCCATAATATCCAGGAAATTGCGGATAATACCCAGAAAGTTTCTAAAAACACGAACCTTGTCAATAACACTGTCAGTAGCGTTGGAGACGCCTCAAAAGAAATTCTATTAAAAATGGACCTTATTCGTTCCTCTGTTGATGAGACTAAAGAAGTGATAATGGAGCTGGACTCCAAATCTAAACAAATCAATGAGATTGTAACCCTCATTACCAGAATTGCGGACCAAACAAATATGCTTGCTCTAAATGCTGCAATAGAGGCAGCCCGCGCTGGAGAACACGGCCGGGGTTTCTCTGTTGTAGCTGATGAAGTCCGAAAACTTGCTGATGAATCTGGCCGTGCTGCTAATGACATTTCTAAGCTAATCGACGAAATAAGAATTAGTATCAGTGAAACCGTAGAAAGTATAGAAGCCAGTAAAAAAGAAGTGCAGGTCGATTCATTATCTGTTAACAACGCAGTTGAAATGGTTGCAGGGATTGTTTCTACAATCAATGAAATCACAAATATGATAGAAGATGTTGCAGCCGCTACAGAAGAGCAATCCGCATCCATTGAAGAGATCACTTCCACACTGGAGGATATTTCCTCAATTTCGGAACAGTCTGCAGCAGGAACCCAGGAAACTGCTGCAGCTCTTGAGGAACAGAGCGCTTCAATGTCAGAACTTGCCAATATGGCCAGTGATCTTTCCTTGCTCGGGGAAAAGATGAGAAAAGCTACAGAAAAGTTCAGACTTGGTAACTCAAAAGAAGGAACAGAAAGCATGGCAATTTGAATTTTAGAGTCAATTAGAGGAATTCAAGTGTTTGAAGAAACATTAGAAGAGAATTCAAGGTTCTCGGAAGAAAATCTCCGTTTAGTAGTCTTTGAGCTCTCAGGTGAAGAGTTCGGAGTAGACATCATGCAGGTCTCCGAAGTTATTCCAGTTCCGAGAATAACCCGCATTCCCCAAGCTCCTGAATACATAAAAGGACTCATTAACCTGAGAGGAAAAATCCTCGTAGTAATAGATCTTAATAAACGGCTTGGTTTTCCTTCTAAAGAGACTGACACTCTTTCCAGAATCATCATAGTTGAAGTTAAAGATATAGTCATTGGAATGCTTGTGAATTCTGTAAAGGAAGTCATGCGCCTGTCTCTTTCTTCAATTGAACCGACCCCTGAGGTAGTCAAATCAAAAATTAATGCAGAATACCTAACCGGTGTTGGAAAAATAGGTAATAGACTTCTTATTCTTCTTAATCTTGCAAGAGTACTTGGAGAAGAAGAAATCGAAGAACTCCAGGAGTTATCTTCTCCTGAAGAGGACATTTAAGCTCAGCCAGCTATTTTCTATTGAAGCGGTTATTAAAAGTTCACGATCAGGTTCAAACATGCATCCTGTCGTTACATTCTTGCTTATGTTATCTTTGTTCCAATAGCTAAAGAGTTGGATGCCAGACTCGATAACCCCTCTATTTCCACTGCAACATCCATTGCACTTGGAGTTGTTGCCTCATTTAATCTTGTCTATTCTTCACCTGTCATTATATCTACAGTAGAAGAGCTATCGGCTAACGTTGACAGACTTTCTATCTTGGGGATTCTTATCACAGTTTCTACTTCCATTGCAGTTTCCTACTTCCATTGCATGTTCCCTTTATTCCAAAAATCTGGAAAAATCTGAAACGGCAGACCTTTCGAGCCGAGTAAAGGAAAAGACAGCTGAAATTCAAGAAAAAATGCAGGAATATATAATGTTCCTGCCAAAAAACCCCGACGGTTCGAAGCCTACTCTCCACTCTTTTTCCCTTTGCTTCTTATTCTGATTCCTGCAGGCTTTGAACACCTTTATCCTGTAATTACATTTCTGGGAAATCCGAATATTGCACTTCTTATGGGAGTTCGATCTCTGCGGAAAAGGAGCCTTCGGTGCAATTCTTGCCATTACAGGAGCAGGAGAATCTCTTGGCAGGCTTTTCTTGCAGTTGAGCATTCCTTATATCTTTGTACCTTTTCTCGTTGCCGCAGCCCTTCATACTATACAGAGATCAAGGGTTATGATAATGATTATAGCACCTTCACTCTTACTGCCCTTGATTCCTGAACTCGGGTTTCCTCCGGAAATCCTGAGTGTATATCTTCTTTTACTGAGTTCCTTCTTTACTAATTTTTCCTTTACTGAGGGTTTTAACCACTATCCCTCCGAGATTTTCCCACTTTTCTAATTTTGCTATAGTAAAATTATAACTTCATACTTTGGGATACGGCAAACAATATATACCGGTTTTTTATATTTCTCTCTATGAATGAGCAAATTTATCCTGAATTTACGGGCCTTGAGCTCTCTCCAAGAAAGGTAGATTATCTCAAGTTTATTCTTGAAAAAGGGAGCACTGTAAAAACTACGGAGATCTCTTCAGGCCTACAGGTGGACCCTTCTACCACAACCAAGACCTTAAACGAGCTTGCAAATGCAGGCTACCTGAATCATATTCCTTATAGGGGTGTCGACCTGACAGAGATGGGTGAGGCGTATGCACAATTTCTTGTCCGAAGGCATAGGATCCTGAGTCTTCTTTTAACTCATTATGGCCTTTCGTCAGAGGAAGCATGTAGCGAAGTTTCGCGTTTTGAGGCTTTTGTTTCCAGGGATGCTGTAGACAAAATCTGCAGTTCAATGGGCCACCCGATGTTCGGTGTATGTGGTGAAATAAGTCATGGGAAATGTCTGCACGAAGAAAGTCATCACTAAATACCGAAATTATTGAAAAATTAAACGAAATACTAAATGAACCCTAAAGTGTGAAGTGTTAATTGAAGCGTTGATACTGTATAAAGCTGTGAGTAAGCTTCGAGATAAATTTGGGCTTACACCAAAAAATCTCGTGAATAACTCAAAAATTTGGGTAAATGCCAAATTTAGTGCATGATATAATTTGGACATATACAGATTTATTCTCCTTTATATCGGTCTTATCTAATCAAAAATAAATTCATGAGCCAAGTAAAAAAATGAAAAGAAGAAAGTGAGATCTAAATTATGAATCTGAAAATTCTACCTTTATTAGTGCTCTTGATTATTGGTCTGAGCCTTTTTGCCAGTGGTTGTACAGGTCCAAGCAACTCTCACATTAACGAAAGTACAGGACAGAAAGCTGAAGTAACAGGATCTGGTGAGCCTATAATCGTAGCTGTAAGCCTCCTTCCACAAGCTGAGTTTGTAGAGAAAGTGGGAGGAGACAAAGTAAAAACCGTTGTCATAATCCCTCCAGGAGCAGACCCTCATACTTATGAACCTTCTCCAAGAGAACTGGGAGAAGCAAGCGAGGCTCGTATGTATGTTACGGTTGGGACCGATATGCCCTTTGAGAAGGTCTGGATTGACAGATTCGAATCTATTAATAGTGGAACTCTTATCGTAAACTCTTCTAATGGAATCAAACTCAGGGGACTTGTTGAGGGTGAAAATGGTAAAGCTCACGAAGAACTGGATCCCCACATATGGACATCTCCTGTAAATGCAAAAATAATGGTCGAGAACGTTTATGAAGGACTTGCCAAAATAGATCCCGGGAACAAAACTTACTATGCTCAGAATAGAGATGCATATCTTAAGGAATTGGATGCTCTGGATTCAAGGATCCGCGAAAAGCTTGAGGGAAAAAAGGAAAGGAATTTCATGGTTTATCACCCGTCCTGGGGTTATTTTGCAGCAGATTACAACCTTACCATGATTCCAGTTGAGATTGAAGGAAAAGAACCGAGTGCTGAAGATCTGGCTAAACTTGTGGATCTTGCAAAGGAAAAGCACGTCAAAGTAATCTTTGTCCAGCCCCAATCCAGCACGCAAAGTGCGAAAGCCGTAGCTGAAGAGATAGGCGGTGAGGTTGTAGCTGTAGACCCGCTTGCAAAGGATTACATTGCAAATATGGATAATGTATCCGATATTTTTGCCAGAAACCTTGTATGAAGTCAGTAAATTAGCATTCGAGTCTTGATAAGTCAGTATTCGAGTCTTGTATCTAAACATCAAAAGATCGTAATCCTGTAAATAAAAACGATGTTCTGAAGGGAAGACAATGGAGAAGGTTATAGAACTGAAGGATGTCTGGGTTCGTTACGGGACCCAGACAATTCTTGAGGCAATAAATCTAGAATTAAAAGAACCTAGTGGACTGCTTGGGATTATCGGACCTAATGGTGGAGGAAAGACCACATTTCTCAAAGTGCTCCTTGGGCTTTTGAAACCTTACAGAGGCAGTGTAGAACTCTTTGGGAAACCACCCGAAAAGAGCAGAGAGCTTGTAGGCTATGTTCCCCAATACAGAGGTTTTGATTTTGACTTTCCTATTAGTGTTTGGGAAGTAGTGCTCACAGGCAGGATGAGTCATACGGGTTTTCTGAAAAAGTACAGAGAAGAAGATAAAAAGGCTGCCGAAGAAGCCCTTAAAACCGTAGAAATGTTCCAGTACAGGAATCGGCAGATTGGGCAGCTTTCGGGCGGACAGCGGCAAAGGGTTTTTATTGCACGGGCTCTCGCCACAAACCCCAAACTTCTGCTTCTGGACGAACCTAATTCTGGGCTTGATCCGCATATGCAGGATGAACTCTATCGCCTCCTGAACAAGCTCAAGCAGGAAATGGCAGTTATCATGGTTACTCACGATCTCAGTGC
The DNA here is from genome assembly GCA_024280975.1 of Methanosarcina sp. Lineage (GTDB taxonomy): Archaea > Halobacteriota > Methanosarcinia > Methanosarcinales > Methanosarcinaceae > Methanosarcina. The sequence continues at coordinate 6,415 of JAMXLQ010000195.1, read as the reverse complement.
GGTTTCTGTTTATGTCGATAAAATAGCCTGTTTAAACCGCAATCTCCATTACCATGATTCCAGAGAAATCCCTGTTGAGGATCTGGAGGCTACTTACCAATGTCCTGTCGAATTGATTGCCCATGGAATACCTCACAGGGTTCTGGAAAACCATAAAGGAAATTCCTGAAGCTCAAAATTAGTTCGAAAAAACGATGGAGAAATAAGAATGTTTGATTTTCTGCAATACAGCTTTATCCAGAATGCCCTTGCAGCTGCGATTCTTGCAAGCGTGGCCTGTGGGATTATAGGGGTCTATGTTGTCGTTAAAAAAATAGTATTTATAAGCGGCGGGATAGCCCATGCTTCCTTTGGAGGTGTTGGGTTGGGTTATTACCTCGGAATTAATCCTATGCTCGGCGTTCTTCCTTTCAGCCTGATTTCAGCTCTTGTCATGGGAACCGTTAGCAAGAAGTCTAAAATTCCGGAAGACAGTGCTATAGGCATACTCTGGTCTCTTGGAATGGCACTTGGGGTAATCTTTGTCTACTTGACCCCTGGATATGCCCCTGATCTTATGACCTATTTATTTGGAAATATTCTAACAGTTCCTCGCTTTGACCTTTACCTTATGCTGATTCTTGATATATTGATATTAGGTGCAGTTTACTTATTTTATAAGGAGTTTCTCGCCCTTTGTTTTGACGAAGAATTCACAACAGTGCAGGGCCTTCCTACAGAGAAGCTTTATCTTTTCCTGCTCTGTATTATTGCTCTGACAATTGTGGTTCTTATTAAGGTCGTGGGTATTATCCTTGTAATCGCCCTTCTTACTATTCCTGCTTCCCTGAGTCGCAAATTTACTCATAACCTGAAGCGGATGATGCTGATTTCGATAGCCTTCGGAACTGTGATCAGTGTCACTGGAATAGGTCTTTCATATGCTCTGGATGTCCCATCCGGTGCGACGATTATTCTAGTATTAAGCCTTGTATATGGACTTGCGGCCTTTGGGATGGAAATACTTGAGCATAGAAAAATCTCAGGAGTTTCTTAAACTCCTGAACTCTATCTATTAATAGGCTTTAAACGATATTCATATTCAGGATCTATTCGAGACTTACTCAGGACTTATTTAGGACTTATTCAAGACTTACTATCCAGAATTTATCCAGTATTTATTTAGAACTCATTTCGCGTCTATTTATATAGCTATTCAACATTTTTTTACAGGATCGTTACGGGATCGAATAATGATTCTGTTGTAATTATATTTATTCTGTTTTATTAAGACATAATTTTATATATAGTGAGATGCAAGAGCCTAAATGTTTAATTGATTTCATTTTATGGAACTCCAGGACTAAACCTCTCAGGCAAGGTTCGTAAAAAACGGAATCTGAAGCATCTAACCCGTGTGCGTACAACCGCTTCGAGTGGGGAAGCGATGGATACGCCGGCAAATTAAACACGATGGATTTTATTTGGAGCCACCCTAAGCAAATCCAGTAAGTGTATCTAAAGCCACCTCAAAGCAAGTAATTGAACCCGTTATGTGAAACGGGAACCACCAAATTGTTTACTAAAGCAATATGTCAGACCAGGTGATAAAATGGACCATGATACAACCCGGGATCAAGATATAAAAGAAAATGAAGCTTTTGATGGAGAGTACCTAGATCTTCCGGATATCCCCCTTCCGGAAACTGATAACGTTCTATACTCAATTCTGAACTCCTTAAATCAGAATATCGCAGATTTTCACACCTTTGTAAAATTTAACTCCTATCTATCTGAAGACCACCTGAACGTTGAATTGCTTAAAAGAAGCATGGGTATTCACAGGGACTTTACAGCTCTGTTCCTGCACACCAAAGAAGAGCTGTTATTCACCTACCCCGAATTTGTTGAGAAAACCGAAAAGGTGCTGTTCAAGGGGAACGTTGGTACTGACTGTATAAAATATACTAATAAATTGTGCAGAGCAATAAGTGATTACAAAATAGCCCTGCACAGAGAAGGATATTTGCCTGATCTTAGAAGGCAGTTACCGTTAGTTGATCTGTGATCGCTTAGTAACTTACTTTTTTTCTATAAGTTTCTTTTTTCGTCAAAGTTTAACTCTAGATTTTTACTCTTATCTATTCTGATCCAGATTGTTCTGATAAGTCTAAAAACTTTAATAAATAATAATTTTAAGAATTAAGGCTGCTTTCAGGCCTAAATTTAATCACATGCAAAAAGAAAGTTTCTTCCTCATTTTACACTTCAACTCATTCTATATTTTTCAGTACTTCTAAGAATTTATATTTGTTTTTCAGTACATCCTTAGTTTTATATAATTAAAAGCTATCTGAATTGCAAGGCATCTGTGAAAAACGGTGTCCTTAAAAAACGTATATAAAAAACGGCATGCGAAAAACGAAAGCTTTAAAAACGGTCTTCGAAAAACGGTATTTTTAAAAGTGGCAGTTAAAAACGGATTCTTGAAAAACGGTACTAAAAAACGGCATTTAAAAACAGATGCCTGTATTATTCAGTATCTAAGTCTTTTTTATTTTGGTTTTTCAATAAAGTCTCATAGTTTGATTTCATTCATTTTGCAGAAATCAATTAACTTATTGATGTTGTGCAATCATTTTGTCATAAAATGATATGAATCTTCTGTGAATATTTCAGAGCATTTTGATATGCTCTAATCACGATTTTCATGTATCTCGCTTTCTGTAATTTTACAGAGCCAATTTCATATGCTCGGTTTGATCCAGTTGAAAAATGCGGTCTTCTTCATAAACTCCACAATTATAAAGTTTTTTGACAGCTCTTATAACAGACTTTTCTTCAGAAGTGCATTCTCTAAATCTTTTATTCATCTCAGCTAGAGGCATGAAAATTGAGCCTACAGTCTTATTGAATCAGACTTTATTCCAATGCCAGTCAACATTTTCTGCTATTTCTTTTCCCTGCTGTTCCGAAATTTCGTTTATTTCAATAATTTGATCAAAAATTCTGGTCTCTAAATCGAGATTTTTGTCCAGCATTCTTTTCTATGTTTTGTTGTATTCTATCTCAGAGCGGCACGTTGCTACAAGGTTGATTTCGTTTTTCCGGCAGACTTCAAACAAATATTCAAAACTTTGCTGCTCTACAAAACGATGTAAATCGTCGAGAAACATCAATTTGGGTTCCCAGAATTTCGTTTGTCTGGGCACAAGAGTTAGCATCAGATCTAAAACGAACTTCAACATCAAGAAAGCAAAAATTAGATCAAAAGAGAAAAATCAAAAATAAAATTAAAAAAGTAGAACTTCAGCTTTTTACTGAAGTCCGAAGTGTTTTATATTCCAGTCTGCAGTAGCCTGGATTTTCTTGATTTCTTCTTCCCCGCCTTTCATGGTGAAGAGGTGTTTGAATCTTTTCTGGGTCCTAAGGTATTCCTCTACTGGCTTGGGGTCCTTAACCTTTCTGACCTGGGTGATTTCCCCGTTTTCCATCTCATACATGGGCCAGAGGCAGGTTTCAACTGCGAGCTTGGCGATTTCCAAAGTCTTGGAAGTGTCAAAACCCCAGCCTGTTGTACAGGGAGCATGGGCATGAATATATGTCGGGCCCACAATTTCAGTTGCTTTCTTGACCTTTCGCATCATGTCTCTTGGAAAACCTATAGAGGTTGTAGCCACATACGGAGAACCATGGGCTGCTATAATGGCAGGCATATTTTTTTTGGGGAACGGATTTCCAAAGGAAACTTTCCCGGCTGGACTGGTTGTAGTACTAGCATCGAAAGGAGTCGCACTGCTGCGCTGAATTCCGGTGTTCATATAGGCTTCATTATCCATACAGACATAGGTAAAATCATGCCCACGCTCAAAAGCACCCGAAATGGCACCAATTCCGATGTCCATAGTCGAACCGTCGCCACCGATTGTTATAATCTTGGTGTCGTTCTTTTTGCCAAGGGCTTTTAAGCCAGCTTCTACACCAGAGGCGACTGCGCCCGCATTTTCAAAGAGGGAGTGGATCCACGGAACCTGCCAGGAAGAATTTGGGAAAGGCGTGGACATTACCTCAAGGCAGCCTGTTGGGTTAACTATAATTGTATTTGGGCCTGCACCCATAAGTGTGAATTTTGCAGCAAATGCATCACAACAGCCTGCACAGCCGCTGTGTCCAGAGCTGATATATGTTTTTGGTGCGGTTTTGCTCACAGCAATTCCTCCTTGAGATCCAGGAACTGGCTTTCAACTTCAATTCCGGACTTTGCAACTTTCTTGGTTTCTTCGATGATTTTCTCAATGCTTTCAACGCGAATGTCACGGCCTCCATGCCCAACAGTATAACCTACAACTGGTACACGTACTTTACTGTTATAGAGGCAGGACTTAGTTTCGGTAAAGAGAGCCCCTTCGTTTGTACCTATGGAAATATTTTTGTCAAGCACAACAACTGCGTGAGCATTCTTAATGGCTTCTCTAATCTGCTCTTTTGGGAAAGGTCTAAAGGATCTGACTTTTAAGACCCCGATCTTTTCTCCTCTTGCCCTGTACTCATCAACAACATCCTTAACAGTTCCAAGAATAGAGCCCATAGACATGACAATAATTTCTGCATCGTCAAGCATATATCCGTCAATAAGTCCTCCGTGGTATCTGCCAAAGATTTCCTCAAACTCCTTTGCTACAGCTTCAATTTTTGGCAGAGCCTTCTGCATTGCCTGTTCATGAAGATACCTGAACTCCTCGTAAGTATCCGGGGCTGCAAAGGCTCCGAAGGTCTTGGGGTCTTCAGGATCAAGAATGTCTTCGGGCTGGAAAGGCGGAAGGAACTCGTCTGTCAGGTCTTGTTCGAGCAGGACAACAGGCTCGTAGACATGAGACAGGATAAAACCATCCATGCAGACCATACCTGGAATCATGATCTCATTGTCTTCTGCAATCTTATAGAGCTGGGGCAAGGTATCAGATGCTTCTTGAACATCTTCTACATAGAGCTGCATCCAGCCTGTATCCCTCTGCGCAATTGCGTCCTGATGGTCATTCCAGATATTGATTGGAGCGCTAACTGCTCGATTTGCCACTGTCATTATAACCGGAAGTCTCATACCTGAAGTGTTAAAAAGTGCTTCATGCATGAGCAGAAGTCCCTGAGAAGTTGTGGCTGAATAGGTCCTTGCACCTACCGCTGATGCTCCTATGAGGGCAGAAATTGCCGAGAACTCCGCTTCCACATTAATATACTCACAGTTAGGGATTTCCCCGTCTGCTATGAACTGGGACAGATCTTCAACAATATGTGTCTGGGGAGTAATCGGGTAGGCTGAAATAACGTTTGGGCGGCAGACCTTTGCAGAATGGGCCACAGCATAGGAACCTTCCACAACTACCATTTTCTTCTTGTGAGCTGGGTTAATCATTATTTCTCCTCCAGAATCATTTCAATTGCATCTGCAGGGCACTCATTTGCACAGATTCCGCAACCTTTGCAGTAATCATAATCGTATTCAAAAAAGCCATCTTCCCTGGGTTTGACAGACATATCAGGGCAGACAATTTCGCAGATTCCGCACTTAGTACACTTTTCGTAAATATAAACAGGACGGAAGTTTCTCCAGCCTCCGGTTTTGTTTTTAAGGGTAGAACCAGGTTTACAGACTCTGCAGCGTGAAATGTTTAAACCTTCTTCAGATCCGTTACTCACGCTTCTTCCCCCTTGATAAGCTTGTAGGCCTTCTGGATTGCATTTGCATTCTTTTCTCCGACTTTTCCTGGGAAACGAGCCTTTATTGCATGCTGGATTGACTCAACATTTATTTCTCCGGTTGCACCCGCAAAAGCACCAAGAAGGACGGTGTTTACAATTGGAACTCCTATAATGTCCATTGCCACCTTCGTAGCGTCCACGGTCATGACCTTGGCTTTTGTATTGAGTGTCAGGCTTTCCGGCTTTTCGGTTGTATTAACAATAATTATCCCGTCGTCTTTTATTCCACTTGCAACGTCAACAGTTTCAAGCAGAGTAGCATCCTGGACAATAACATAATCCGGAGTGTAAATCTGGCTTCGAAGCCTGATAGGACTATTGCTAATCCTCGTAAATGCCTGCACTGGGGCACCTCTACGTTCTACCCCAAAAGCGGGGAAGGCCTGGCTGAACTTTCCATCTTCAAAAGCTGCAACTGAAAGCATTTCAGCCGCGGTAACAGAACCCTGGCCTCCTCGACCGTGTATTCTGATTTCCTTCATTTGGATTCTCCTTTTTAATGCAGTCTTATCAATCGTTTTTTGATGTCTTTATGTATTTTTATTGTTCTCGGCAGTCTGTTTGGCAAGTCTTAATTAGTTGTCCGGCACACTGCTAGTGACCAAATATTAATCGAACATTAATCGGATCGAATTAACCTGATGTCATTCAATTTATTGATTTTATCAGGCGCAAA
>JAMXLQ010000194.1 GCA_024280975.1 Methanosarcina sp. | reverse complement strand
TGCGATCATGATTTGCTCCACTACTTTATTCTGGCCTACCACAACATTTCCAATCTCTTCAAAAAAGGTTTTGAAAATCCGGCTTGCGTTCTGATAAGTCGTAGCGGCCTGTCCGGAGTCGGTATTAATCTCACTCATATCTATTTCACCCTTTAAGTTTCTGTTTTTACAGGGCTTTAAGCCCCGCTTTCTCTGGATAGAATGTTACCTGCTCCTGCAACAGTGTGCCTCCAGAATACTGCCTGTTATTCAAAAACTGTATTCATACGACCTTAGATTAAACTGAGTGCAGGTAAGTCCAACTTGTGGTAAATTTTCCAAATTAATTTTCTGCAAGTCCTTCAAAATAACTCTGAATAACGTTCTTGTATCCTTCTGGTAGATTTTCGTAATAAGTATCGGAAGCAGCCTTGTCAGTGTTTACAGGATCGGACCGAGTAAACGATTCATTCGTCTGCTTCCCGGTTTCCTGACTTGTAAAGCCCTGCCCTGATCCCGGAGGAATCTTTAGATCAACTTCTTTTCCTTCCACCACAACAACAGCGGGCTTTCCAAAGAGGTTTTCCTGACTGCTGTTATTCGAGGTTCCGCCATTTTCTTCCACAGGGTAAAGGTCATTATTCGAATTCGAAACAAAAGGAACCTTTTCAATCACTCCGCTAAGGTCAGTGGGGCTTAGAGTCGTCTGATATCCGGTTCCAGCAATATATCCGAGAATTGAGACCGCAAACACTATTACAAACAGATCTTTTGCAAGTTTTCTCCTGTTAAGAAAGGATGAAGACTGTATGGATTTGGAGTCAATTATAACCCTGCCTATAAGATCCTTGACAATAATATTATCCGTATCACGGTTATCATAGGCAGTTCTTAATCTCTCCTTGAGCACAGGGTATGCCTCTTCTATAAAGAAAATTGCATCTTTCTTTTCAGCCCTATAATGCCTGACAGCTGTGAAGATAAGGGAGAGGGTAAAAGCTAGAATAATAAGCCCTAGAGTTTCAAAAATAACCCCGAAGCCTAGAATGCTGTATCTCGCACCGGTATAAGGTTCGAAGGTGCTAAACATTAGAAATAAATCTCGCATATTGAAAAGCACGAAAAGGACATAGAGGACAAGAAAAGTTGCAAGCAGGTCTGCAAAGGCATAGAATAATCTATATTTTTTCAGGACCGACTCGTGTTTGTTTACTATTTCTTCAATACTCAGAGCCATCTCGCTCCCTTTTGCAGCCTAGAAAAACGGCTGTGATCATGAATATTTATAAGTAAGAATTTTGCACGAAACATGCAAATATACTATAAGAAGATATTATAGAAAGATACTATAGAAAGATAGTATATAAAAGTACATGTTCCGGAATATGTGTTTTTTAGGTTCGGACAGAAATCCGATTTTTACCTCATTTTGTCTTTAGATTCACACATTTGAATACGCACAGACCTTGCCGTTGTTTTCTGTCAATATTTACAGGATTCGGTCTACCTTTCAAGGTATTTTAGATCAATACAATTACATTCTTTGAAAAACTGGATAAGAACCCAATACTTTTAGAGTATCAGTTTTACTTTCTATTTCTTTTAAGGCATCTTTTATAATTGCATCGCTTGTATGCCCTTCAAAATCAATGTAGAAGTAATAATCTCCAAGTTCCTTTTTCGAAGGCCTGGATTCAATCTTAGTAAGATTAATTTTATTTTTTGCAAAAGCCCCGAGAATTTCGTATAATGCTCCTGGCCTGTCTTTTTCCAGATATACTATAATAGAGGTCTTGCAGACTGAATGGCTGGAATTCTCAGACACGATTTCTTTTTCAGACCGGGGTTCGTGCCCCGATTCCCACCCAGGGCTCGATTGTAATCTAACCTTATCTGGTTTATCTTCCGCGGTGCATGGAACTTGCTCAGCCAAACTTTTTTCTGCTATTCTCAAAACAATGAAACGGGTGTAATTTTCTTTCCTATCCTGAACATTTGAGAGAAGAACTTTTAACCCATAGCGCTCGGCAGCCTCAGGAGAGGCTATTGCTGCCATCTCTTCAAATTCTCCTGCAAGTCTTGCTGCATGGGAAGTGCTGCCCGTACTCCTCAGTTCAGCCCCAGGGAAATTCTTTTTTAGAAAATGTCTGCACTGGGCAAGTCCCTGTGGATGTGAGAGTATGACTTTGATCTTTTCAGGCCCGCCTTTCGAGAGCAGGCAGTGCTCGATTTTGATAACTATTTCCCCGACTATCTCAGCCCCGTTCTCAAGGAGTAGGTCGAGAGTGACGCCTACCGAACCTTCAATGGAGTTTTCTATCGGGATTATCGATATATCGGATTTTTTCCGCACCACCGCCAGAAATGCATCTTCTATATCTGCAAAATACTGAATTTCTGCACTACTCAGCCCCTGTTTCATAATCCATAATTTTGCAGCCTTTTCCGAGTACGAGCCTTCAGGCCCCATTACACCTATAATCATCTAAAGGTTAATTGGAGGGATGGTAATAATATTTTTTGCGCCCGAGTCCCGTCTCGGGAGGACGGATCCTTTTTCGCTTCGCTCAAGAGGGCTAACTTATGGGAAAGAAATTTCCTAGTTTTTCATACTTTTCGCAGTTATAGATTTAGGATTAGATTTTCTTTGGGATTCGGGGTTGTAGAATTCGGCTTTGGCAGTTTGTTTCCATATTTGCTTTAGTAACTGCGCTCTACGGTGTAGGAAATTTTCTTTGAGCCATTGGGAGGCACGTTTATTTCCCATTCAGCGATAAAAGCGTCTTTTTTCTGGTAGGGGTCCGAATTGGTGATAATTTCCCAGTCGCCGTAAAAGTGTTCTACAATTTTTACTTTCTGGGCTTCAGATTTGTGATTTTTAATTTCGGTTTCGTAACTCTCCCTCCAGACATTCGAGCTCACTTTATTGTAGCTTGTCTGAGTTCTTGTACCTGTTATATCAAAGGCATTTCCAATAACAACCTTAATCTCTTCGTCTTTCGGGGTATGGTCAATCTTATCTTCCCCGAGGAACTGAAGTTGACCCTGAGAATCAGCTTTGTAGACCCTCAGAGTTCCTGCAGGAAGAGGCATTCCAAGGCCTTTCTCTTTTGAATTGTTGATTCTGAGAGCGACCTGCACATCATTGCTTTTTGAAACATCAAAAACGAGTTCCTTTTCTACAGGTACGGAATCGGCAGAGAGCAAGGAAAGCTGTTTTACCTGGTTATTCTTCAGAGTAGCCGGCCTTTCAAGGGTATAGAGATGATACTCAAAAAGTGATTCCTCAGCAAAGCTGTTCTTTGCCCCTGAATATCCTTTTTCTGCTGCTGTCACAGTTTCATCTGCAGATCCAGCTGTTGACGGCGTAACTACACGATGAACTTCCCCTGCAACTAGCTTCAGTCTGGCATCCTTATAGGTTGTTCCTGCATCATTATCGACACTGACCCAGCCCTGGATATCGGCTTTCTTGTCATCTGCACTTGCTTTTACGATATAGTCGGCCTTCCAGCTCATACCACCCGTAAGATAGGAAGTAAGGATATCCCGCTTGCCTGCCGCAGGCGAGTAGACCTGCCAGACCAAAGTGGGTTTTGTAAGCAGGTCTGCCGAGTTTGGAAATTCGAATTTTGAGACTTCGGAAATCGTTACGACTTTACCGTCACCTAACCTGAGCACTACCCCGTTGTCATAACTTAATAGAGTCCCTGTGTATGTGCCTCCCTCTTTTTCGGTTACAGTAATTTCCTTGTCCAAGAATTTCTCCAGAAGTTTCGAGCCGCTTACCAGATCATATTCGTAATTTTGCTCCAGGACAGCAGTATCCTTATTCTTTGTATCTTCAAACATTACTGATGTCGGGTCAATAAGAGCAGCAACATCGGTATATTCTACCCTGTTGACCCCAGAATTAAGCTCAAGTTCCCTTCTTTCCTTTACAAGGGCAAGATTATTGTTATAAACAGTAACTTCAGTGCCTGAGCCTGTTGCCGCAGCACCTACTGTAAGGATTTCCAGGGGATTTGGAAGTTGTACTTTGCTAACAATGCTTGAACTGGATTCGATCCCATTAATTGCAGTTTCAGACTTATCTGCCTGAACCGTGTTTTTCATAAAATCAGGTTGCAAGGTAAAATCAGGATATACGAGAATTGCAGATGCAGTTAAAATCAGGCTTGATACCAAAATGAACCAAACATAACTCTTTCTCATTTTCATAAAAGAACAATAGGTAACTGTATTATTTATATTTGGTTTCAATTGCAATTAAGATTGAAGTTATCCATACAGTTCTTGGTACAGTCATATATAAAGTTCTCAATATGATATTTTAGTATACTTCCGCTCCTGCCCTATTCCTTTTGAGGATAAGGCATAGAGTTAAGAATTATATTTTTAAGAAATCACAATAAAAAGAAAGAAAACAGTTACAATAATATACACCAATACATAATTAATAATTTTAATTCTTTATGGGAACAATCGGGTGACAGGAAAAGCTATGAAAAAAATAGTTAAGGATCCGTTTTTATGAATATCAACAAGATCTTTAGGACTAGAAGCCGAATTAAATTCTCAAGCTTTATTTCAGGTTTTACTCTTGTTTTTCTGCTTGCCTGGACCGTTCTTCCTGCCTCAGCCGCAGGGATAGAAGCAAGCAGGGAGATCTCTGCCGGAATGGTTTATCCAGGTGAAAGCTTTGCAGTAACTGTACATATAAAGATAGACCAGGATATTGAAGCCCTGACGCTCAAAGAAGATCTCCCTGACGGATGGCAGGTAAGCCAGTTGGAGAATAATAAAAATGAGTTCCAGAACATCAGCACATTCAAGCCGTCCACTCAAGAGTGGATATGGACTGAAAATCTCTCAGCTGGGGAAGAAAAGACAGTAGTATATAATGTAACCGTGCCTGCGAATTCCAAGACTGGGAACTTTACAGTCTCGGGCAGGATTTCCGCTTATTCTGTTCCTGCTGCCCCTGTGGAAGGGTTTTCAGAAATAATAGTAACTTCCGCACCAACAGAAACCGATTTTTCTGCAAACCCTATCATGGGTCCTGCACCCTTGACTGTCCAGTTCACAGATTTATCTGCCTTCAGTCCTGACTCCTGGGAATGGGACTTTGACGGAAATAGGAGCATTGACTCAAACGAAAGAAATCCGATTTATGTATATAGAAATTCAGGTACCTATACTGTCACCTTAAAGACAACTAACAATACTTATGGAAATAATACCAGAACAAAAACAGGATATATAACTGTGATCGATACGTCTTCCGTTTCAGAAGGAAGTGGAGAAAGTGGAGGGAATGCAGGAAGTAGCGGAAGCGGAGGAGGAAGTGTCGGTAGTGGAGGCGGGGGAGGTGCAAGTTCTCCGGAATCAACCAGGAATATCGAACTAAAGGAAATTTCAAATGAGCAAGTTTTCAAAGGCACTCACACATGTTTTACATTTAAAGACGAGAAAAATGAAATCGTCACTGTGGAGTTTGATCCGAAAAAAGTTTCGGAAAAACAACTGCTATTATAGAGATGCTTAAAAATACATCCTCAATTGTTAAGGAGCCTGCCCCTGGAACTGTATATAGGAATGTAAATATCTGGGTTGGGAATAGCGGTTTTTCAAGTCCTGAAAATCTTGAAAATGCTAGAATAAATTTCAGGGTAAGCAGAGCCTGGATTACCGAACAGGGAATCAACGAGAAAACTGTAACCCTGTACCGATACAGTCAGGGTTCATGGAATCCATTGTCTACAACTCCCAATGGAGAAGATGAAGTTTACCTTTACTTTACCGCAGAAACTCCAGGCTTCTCACCCTTTGCAATCTCAAGTACGGAAAAGAGGATTCAATCAGTTGAAATTTCTCCAGCCAAAATAGGAGAAAACCAGACCTTAAAAAAGGAGAGAACGTCTGACGAAGAAAAACAGGAAATTCTTGCTTCAGATATCGAAAAGGAAGAAAAGAAAAGTTCTCCAGGGATTGAAGGGATCTCTACAGCGGTTGAATTACTGATCTTACATGGAATATTAAAGAAAAAAAGATAACCAAAGAAGAGTAGAAATAAATGGGCCAAAAATGTGCCTATCAGGACTTTTTGGTAAGTCTTCCTCTCCAGGTTATCTTTTCTCCCTAAGCTTTTTTTTCCAGCCTGGACTGCCTGAACAGAAGCTTACATTCTTTTAATTTCCTTTTTCCCTCGTTTCAGATATACCCACACTGCTCAAGCCAAGTGAGAGACCTTATCCATTCTCCTTTTGGCTCTCTTGAAGTGCCCACAACAAGCCTCTTGATGTCTCCAACTTCTTCGACGATACCGCGAGCCTCTATAAGCTCTCCAGGAAGCGCCTGGCCTGCATAAGTATGAGTATATGAAAGCACATGATCGATTTCATCATGTTCAACTTTGTAATAAGCAGGGCTGTCAAAAGCAAAATCGGCATTTGTAACTTTGGCTTCGATTTTCATTTTGACGGTATCCTTTCCGCGCAGGAGAGGCTCTTTTATCTGATCCCATTCTCTTACGAAAAGGAGGTCAAAATAAGTGCCTTCGACCATGCCCCGATTGCCTTTTCTGGACTCATGGAGCATGAATTCGTCAAACGAAATCTCCGGAATTCTCTTCCTGTAGATTTTTTGCCACATATCCTCGTCGATCTCTTCAATAGGTCCTTCCTGCTGTTTTGCAGTAGTTATTGCATCCCTTGCCCTGAACCATACAGGACCATATACAACAAAGTCAATATCCGAGCTCTCGTTCTGGAGGCCTGCAAGCATTGAACCTGTAACTCCCATGCTTGTTCTGGGAATGCCTGCTAGATCAAGTACTTTTGCAATTGCCCTTACGCGGCTGTCAGAATTTACAAGTTCTGGAATCGCGTCGGAAGGACGAAGCACCTGCTTTACCTCGGATTCAGGAACTACATGAACATCCTGCACCCATTCAGGCCTATACTTCCTCATGAATTCAAAAGCCGGACCAAAATCGTATTTTTTATATCTAATTCCATTTAACTCCCTCTCCCCATTCTCATCGGGCACGTAGCGGAGCGTGGCTCGAATTCCGTCTCTGCGGAAGTAGTCGGAAACCGCAAAAAGCCAGTTATCTTTCGTGACAAGAAAATCCCTCAAGCGTGTTTTTAGCATTTATACCATCATCCTGGAACTTATAGAAGTACTTCAGAGTATTCGGATTTATGGAACCTTAACGGCCAGGCTTTATAATAACTGATAACGAGTAACATGAAATGTATTGTAACATTCCTGTATATAACTGTCAGGTATTTTGGCTTCGTAGGAATCCTCTAAAATCTACTTTATCCAAAAAATTATAAAAAAGAATTTTAAAAATGCTCCTGATTTTCTCTCTAAGAAACTCCAAGAGGTCCACACAACTGATGTTTTTAGAAAATGTAACTTAGAACCTGTCCGAAACACAATTATCATAAAGATTCATAAGATCAGTAGTGTTGAGACTTGAAATTCATGTAAGTACCAAAAAATTAAGACCTAAATTTCGGAAGAAAAAATAAAATTGCTTTATGAAAATAAAGCTTATTTCTGTTTTTTATATTTTATTCTGTAGTCACACCGTCAAATTCCTCAGGATTTGCTTCAGCTTCTGCTTTTGTGGCTCTCACGATGCCATCCTTATGCTGAGGCGGTGAATAGATAGTAAAGAACTTCAGTGGTTTGTTTTTCATAGTGTTGATTACATTGTGATAGGCACCAGCCGGTACGACCACTGCAGACCCTTCACTGACGTCATATTTGTTACAATTAATTATGCAAGTCCCTTGACCTTTCACAAAATAGAAAAATTGGTCATTATCCTCATGTACTTCCGTCCCTATTTCTTCTTTAGGCTCGAGGCTCATTAGTACCAATTGGCTGTACTGAGCTGTATAGAGCACCTTACGAAAATTGTTGTTTTCCAAAGAGGCGTTTTCGAGATTAATAGAATATCCTTTCTTTAATGTTCCAGCGCTTACTGCTGTTGCTGCCATTGAAACTAAAAAACATGCCACCAAAAAAATAGCTACTGTCCTTCGGATTTGATTTTTCATTGATTTACTCACTCCTTAATGGTCACTACTTTTGAAAAACCTTCATATTAAAAAAGAACCTTGTAGTAGCCGATTTTTCGTTTTATACCACTACTCGCAAATCTCCCCGTTTTGAACAAAACTGCCTTAGTAGTCTAAGTTCATTCGCTTTGATCCATTCGTTTTTATCTGTTCTTCTATTTTCTATAAGGTTACAATCTAGAATAAATTCCCAACTTATTTAAAATAAATTATATGAAAAATTGGTTCTAAAAAAATAATATGCCGATGTAAAATATTTATTTAGCAAACAACGTTTAAATATAAATTCTGATTTCGGATCCGATCTTTGTTTTATCTGCAGAGTCAACTTAAAAAAGTGAACATTTTAACGTTTAAAATGCAATAATTTTCCATCTAAACTACTGCATTTTGCTTTCTATTTGGCAACGTGTTGAATTTTCTATATTTACAGAAAAAGCGGCACATGATGGAAAAGTTCTGAGTAGATGATAAAAAATGGAATAATATACATGGAGTCACAGATACATAAAAGGAAATATATTGAAAGGACAAGTAAAATACAACTAAAATATATTAAAATAAAACTTCTTGAAGTAAAAAACACTTCATCTTACGATAAATAGAGATCTATTGGAAGAGATCTTTGAAATATAACAAACGTCGCGACCATTAAACGGAACAGACTGCAGGTGCAGAACATCCGAGGTAATGCTTTTGAGAGAAAATCCGAGTGCAGAAACACTTGAAGCCTGGATTATACAGCTAAGGCGTGAATTTCACAGATACCCCGAACTAAGTTTTGAAGAATACGAGACCCAGAAAAAAATCCTGAAAATCCTTGGAGAACTGGGAATAGAAGCCAGAAAAATTGCAGACACCGGCGTACTTGCAAGTATTCGGGGGACACTACCCGGCCCTTGCATTGCCCTTCGATCAGATACGGATGGGCTACAGGTACAGGAAGAACTAACTGAAAGAAACAGTGATTATGCCTCCAGAAACAATGGGGTAATGCATGCCTGTGGACACGATGGGCACATGGCAATGCTCTTTGGGGCCGCCAGACTTTTTCAGGAAAATAGGAATTTTCCAGGAGAAGTCCGCCTTATCTTCCAACCTGCAGAAGAGATCCCTCCTGGAGGCTCAGAGAGGGTAATTGCAGAGGGAGGGCTTGAAGGTGTGGATGTGGTTATGGGCATGCACATCTTTACCAATCACGAATCAGGAAGTGTGGGTTTCCGTCCAGGGCCTTTTATGGCAAGCACTAACAGGGTTGAAATCGTCCTCACAGGAAAGGGAGGTCATATTTCAAAGCCTGAAAGCTGCATTGATCCCGTCCGAATAGCAACGGATTTTCTGAGTAACCTTTATCCTGCACTGGAAAAACAGCTTGAACCAGATAAGTATATCATTGGAGTGGGAAGAATTCGAGGAGGAGCTCAGTTCAATAGAATTCCTGATACTGTAGAGATCCTTGGGAGTTACCGAACCTTTGATCGGGAGACCACATATATAATTGACAGGACAATAAAGGAGTGCCTGGACGAAGTAATAAGGAGATACGTAAAGCCAGGGGAAGAATTTTCAGGCTTTCCTGACTATGACCTAGACATACTTCACGGCTATCCTGTTCTTGTGAATGACCCTGTGTTCACCAATGCTGTAAATTTAAAGCTGCAGGAGAGCTTTCCGGAACTTACAGTCTACCCTGAAATTGAAAAAACCTTTGCTGCCGAAGATTTTGCAAGTTACCTGCAGAAAGTTCCAGGAATTTTCATTTCCCTGGGTACTCGGAACCCGGAAAAAAAGATCGTGGAAATCAATCACTCATGCAAGTTCGATATTGATGAAGAGATCCTAATTACCGGCACGGAAATATTTTATACCATTTCTCTGGATTTCCTCAAAAACCCGGAAAAATATCTCAATTCCCGGGGTTATTTGAACCCTGAACCATTAAAAAGGAGCCTGAAAACCGACAGATGAACAAAAAACTGTCAGGTTTACGGAGTAAGACAAATGATAATCCAGAGATACGACGATTCCAGAAAGGAAGAAGTCCGTGAGGTTGTACTTGGAGTTTTGATGGAGCACGGCTTTGAACCCGATAAGCTAAAAGATGCCGACCTCAATGACATAAATGGTTATTACTTTGGAAGCGGAGGCGCATTTTTCATAGGAATCGTCGACGGCAAAGTCGTAGGCACTGCAGGCGTCCGTAAACTTGACGGGAATATGTGCGAAATACGGCGTATATACCTTAAGAAAACCTTCAGGAACAAGGGCTACGGGAAACAGCTTTTCAGGACTGCTCTCGATTCTGCCGAAAAAAACTGCTCAAGTGCCGTTCTTAAAACCGATTCAACCCTTACAAAAGCGATAGACATGTACCTCAAACACGGTTTCACTTTCCAGAAAGAAGAGACAGGATATCTTTATTTTGAGAAAATGTTTCACAAGCCTTATTAAAAAAGGCTTGAGCGCAACCCTTTTGAGAAAAGGTTTAATCGCAACCCTTTTCAAAAAAGGGTTGATCGAAAACGAGTCAACGTTTGAGTTTGAGAACCTTATCCCCAAGCCTTATCCGGCGTGGTCAAGCGGCGCAACGGTTGCGCTCAAGACGGCTGAATTATAATGAAGATATTTAGCTGAGACAAGAGAGCTGATTTATGGTCAAGAGAAATTGTTGTATCTTCTACGTTTTTCATGCTATGTAAACAGCCTTTACCTTTCCAAATAATTACATGAACTGCCTTCTTTTTTCTCAAGGGCTTGCAAATATTCGAGAACTGCGAGGATGTAGGCTGAGTGAGACCAGGCAAGGGGGAGAACCGAGAGATGCCTACCTTTATCATCGATTTGTTCGGACAGAAGGCCAGTGGGATGGGCGTGAGTTGCACACCAGTCTAGGAGGTCAAGAGCTCGGTCCAGGTTGCCGACTGCTGAATGCCATTGGGACAGCCAGAGAGTGCAGATAATCCAGCTATTCATATAACCAAAGTAGGTGTCGTGAAGATACCTGGCGATCCCGCCTGAAGGACGTTTTAGTTCGTGTTCAATAGCCTCCATTGTTCGGACGACTTTTGGGTCGTCGGGAGGGAGAATTCTGAAGTACCAGACCGCAAAGACCGAGGAATCAAGAGTGGAGTCGCCAAGAGCACGACGGAAACGCTTTAGTCTGTTATCATAAAGTTTCTCCAGAATAGACTTCCGAATTCGATCTGCAGCTTCCTTCCAGACTTTTGCGTTATCGTAATCGCCAAGGGAACGGGAGAGTTCATAGGCTCCATTGAGGCCGGCATAGACCGTACATGCGCTGTAGGTATTCACGCCTTTTCGCTCTTCCCAGAGGTCAAAACTTGAAATTGGAAGGTCTGTTTCCTTATCAATCGCTTTTATAAGATAGTTAGCCGTGGGGATCACAAGCCTTCTGTAGTATCTGCCTGTGGTCCATACACTCTTTTCAATCTCCCAGTTATTATAGAGGGCGTAAAGAGGAAGTCCTGTTTCATCGATCTGAATCATAGGGACAGGATGCCATGTGCTTCCGAAATCTCCGGCAGGCGTGTACTTGTGGAGGAAGTTACCTCTGGGCGTAATAACTTTTGAGAAAAACTCAAATGTCTCGGCGCTCAGGTGATGATATCTCGCCCTGTCGAGCGCAAGGCAAACCCATGCTGCATCCCTGGGCCAGCAGTAGCTATAAAGATCTGCTCCAAATTGCTTTATATCTGAATCGCAGGATGCAATTACTGAGCCTGTAATATCCATGTGGGCGACAACTGCAAGAAGACTTCTGTAAAAGCAATTTAGAATGTTCGGAGGCAGCTGAGACATTCGTGTAAACTCTGGAAGGACGGACACTCTCTCGATAAACGAGTTCCAAAAATTGAAGTTATGATAGAAAAGAGCTTTTCTTCCGGCTTCCTTTACCCGTTTATGGATCTGAAGCACGCTACAGTACTTCTTTCCCAAAACAATCCAGTAGTGTATCCTTGCCGATTCTCCGGGACTCAGTTCAGGAAGGGTCCAGCCAAGTGTGGAATCAACAGAGCCGTGTGCTACAGGATTTCCACTCAGGGAAGCATCACTTTCCATGTCTCTCCAGGTTCCTTCAAGCCCTCTCCATTCCGCAGTCCCAACTGCATGCTGGTCAAAAGCAGGGTCACTTGCATGCAGGAAATAGCGGTCGCGCTTATAATGAATAAGTGTATGTTTATCAATTACAGCCGTTTCTCCGATTTTGGTCTCAAGGATCCTGTAGTTCTGGTTTGAGAAGAGGCGCAAATGTTTGGGCTTATTAGAGGTGTTCGTGACCTCAAAAGTTCTGTAAAAAATATTTACTGAAGGGTGAACAGCTTCCCATACCGTGATTCTAAGTCCAACTTCAGGATTTTCAAACACTGTTTCTCCTATATTCGAGACAACTCCCCTGCAGGCTTCAGGGACTTCCTGGTTGCCTTCCAGAATACTGTCTTTCCTTTTTGTGCCTTCCCTGCTCTCTCCTGAGGTCTCAAGAATACGCTTACAGAAGTCCTCTTTAAACTCGGATTTATACCTCTGTTGAATCCTCCAGTTTTCAAGCCAGCTGCAGTAAAGGGAGTCAAGGTCGCATATGCCAACCTTTATGGAATTCCCGTGATTTTCAAGTCCTACATACGGAAAATAGATGTCCCTTATAGTCCCTTTTTCGTCTTCACAGATCAGGATTCTTCCATTTCCGAAAATTAGTGGTCTAACTCCGGATACCTCCTGCTTTCCTTTAAATTTTTATGGCCCCACAATTCATTATTCAGATTCAGTATATTCAGCATGTAAAATTCGAATTGGATTCTCAAAATATAATGATTCCATAATGTTGAATCGTCTTCCTTGAATATAACCCATCACGAGAAATGAATCTATTACCTCAAATAGTTTAGTATAAAGAATTTTTGGTGAAAACTGGATTTTAGCCTTAAAAATATCATTCTTAAAACATTAGTAGAAATAAACATACTTGTCAAATTTCCAGCATCTAGATGATATTTAAAACTAAATATGTTTCTTTGTATTCTGATTTTATAAATTAAGGTTAGGTTCGTCATTAAAATGACATTAATTTCTTAGTAAAGATATATAGAAATTTAATAAGAATGTTTATATTTTATTATTCTATCTTATTAAGTGTCTTATAAGACGAATATTAAAAAATAACTCACATACAGAGA